>NZ_JAZKRK010000015.1:0-48991 GCF_036626455.1 Halodesulfurarchaeum sp.
CGTCCTGACGGAGATTTGAACTCCGGTCCCTGGCTCCGCAAGCCAGGAGGATGGTCCACTACCCTACCAGGACTCATCTCCGCTTGGCCCCTCGTGGGTATATCCGTTACGGAGTCGAGTGGGCCCGATCCGACCCGTAGACTAAACAAAATCCCCCAACCGTTCCCCGCTCGTTCCCCCCAATCAATCAGATATCCGGTGTGTAACCGCGTTACACACCCACTCTGCGTTTATGCCCCGCGGTCATCTAGGACTGATAAGTACTGATGATACACTCGCGACGTCGGTTTTTGAGCGCTCTCGCAACAACCGGTCTCGGAGGTCTTGCCGGGTGTCTTGGTGGGAGTAGCGACAATGGGACCGAGAATCCGTCGAACGTATCTGAAACGTTACCTGAGGACTTTCAGATCGATCTCGGTGTCCCCTGCACGGAAACCGGAGGTTCGATCGACCTCTCCGGTGGGACCCGGCCCAAAGAGATCGAGGGCGCTCGGGGGAGCCCCGAAACGACCTACGAAGCGGGGGAGATTCCACTCCGGGAAACGCAATTATATCTCGGGCATGATCTGAAAACGCTTGTCGAGAACCACCTAAGCGGCGGGGTCGCTCACGACGGTATCCCCTCGATCGATCAGCCAAAATTCGTCGCCGGAGGAGACGTTACCATGCCACCCTGTGAGCGGGTATTCGGTGTGGCGATCGACGGTGACGTCCGGGCCTACCCCCAGCGGATCCTCGTCGGCCACGAGGTCGTCAACGACGTCGTGGGGGGTGAACCCGTCGCTATAACGTACTGCCCACTGACCGGAACAGCCCAGGGCTTTTACCGCGGAGGCGTGACGTTCGGTGTCTCTGGCCAACTCGTCAACTCGAATTTGATTATGTGGGACCGAGAGTTCGACGTTCGGTGGCCCCAACTGGCGGCGACGGCGATCGAAGTCGGTGGTGAACGTCCCACCAGCCGCGGAGAGCGATTCGTCGGCCGGTCACTGGCAGAATTTCGAGTTATCTGGACGACATGGGACCGATGGAGCCGGAAGCACCCGGACACGCTGGTCCTATCGGAGGATACCGGCTTCGCCCGAAATTACAATCGAGATCCGTACGGCTCGTATACCCCAGTCTCCGGACATTACGCCCTGGAAACGGATCGGCGCCCGAAACTTCCGCTCGTCACGGCCCCCGAGGGACAGGAAAAACGGGTCGTCATTGGGGCCCGAACGAGCGAGGGTGCGATCGCCTTCGACAAATGGTCGTTGTTGAAAGAAAGCGTACTAAACGGCTCTATAGGGAGCACTCCGATCGTAGCGGTAGCAGACAAAGAGCTTGCGACCGGGTACGTATACTCGAATCCGACTGACGCGGAGGTACGGGGAACTGACGAGGGCTACGCCGTCGACGGAGTGTCAGGCCCACCGGAAAAGTTGCCGCTCGATGAGATACTGGGGTTCGAAGCGATGTGGTTTGCCTGGCACGGCTATTATCCGGACACGAATCGAGTCGGGCTATGAGCAAGCCCACAGAGCGGAGGAAAGAGAACCGATCTGACACGCCAAACCCATCAGAAAGCCCCATCCGATGGCTCCACGATATCGTGAGGCGGACACGGGTAGCGATTCAGAGAGCGCTTGGACGCCGGGATGGCCAGTTTACGTTTCTCGCGGTCACGGTCGGGTATCTGGTCACGTATCTTTGGGCGATCCGTCATCTGACTTTTTCGGGAACCGGCGGGTTCGACGTGTTCGTAGTCGAGAACCCGGCGGCGTTGGCGCTCCGACAGCGATCCGCGTTCCTGTTCGAGACGGTGGCCAGGATCGAAGTCGGGTCCGTGGTATACCTGCTAGGGCCCGTCAATATCCTCATCGGGCTGTGCCTTGCTGCATTGGTCGGCGTAACCCTCGCCGTTTCCATCGTGTCCTGGCGCGCTCCCGCAGCCTGTCGGATAGGAGCGGGTGCTGGTGCGAGCGCCAGTATCCCAGGGTTGATCTCCGGGTTTGCCTGTTGTGGCCCGCAACTGATCGTCGTTATCGGTTTGCAGGCATCGGCGGGTCTTATTGCAGCGATGCAATGGATGGTCCCCCTGGCCGTGGTGTTACTCCTGGGAACGCTTTTCTGGGTCGGGAGTCGGGTCGATCCTCAGCCGATGTGATTTTCGCCACGCGCACCCGATTTCAAAGTCTCCAACTCAGGAAAACATGTTTCGGAGGGCGACACCGCAGAGAGGGGTACCTGACCTGTTCAGCTCGCTTGACCCGTCGAAGAACCGGGTCAGGATCAACCCAAACGCTGGAATACATGCAGATCCAACCTGGATCCAGTAAATGCCAGTCGAGACCCGCGAGAACCCCACCGACGCTCACCGCCACCTCCGAACCGACAACCAGCTGGCAGGCCTCATCAATCAACACGGCTATCTCGTCCTCCAGCCCGCCGAGGATCCGTTCCGTCGACTCGTGAAAGCCATCGCCCGCCAGCAGGTCTCGATGGCCTCGGCCGCAGCCACGTGGGAGCGCCTGACCGACGCGTTCGCGGTCACGCCCAACAAAATCCGTGACGCAGAGCCCACCGAACTCCAGGGCGTCGGGCTGTCGGCGGCCAAAGCTGAGTACACGAAAACTGCCGCCGAAGCGTTCGACGAGCGAAACTGGAGCCGGGATTCGTTCGCGGACCTGTCCGACGAGGCCGTCATCGAGGAGTTGACCGAAATCAGGGGAATCGGGCCGTGGACCGCGAAAATGTTCCTGCAATTCGGGTTGGGACGAAGTGACGTCTTCCCGGTCGAGGATTTGGGGATCCGCCAGGCGGTGACGGAGCTGTATGGAGTCGAAAGCCGGGCTGCAATGCGTGAGCAGGCCGAAGTTTGGGCCCCGTACCGATCGATCGGGTCGCTATATCTCTGGCGAGCCGGCGACGAGAAGTGAGAACAGCAGTGGGGGGCCACCGGGGGAAGGTTTAGGCCGGCAACCTGCCTGAACCCAACCATGAGACGGCCTCGATTCCGCCCAGCAGACGTGGCCCAACAAATGGTCGGGGGCCTGCTCCTTGCCGGGCCGTTCGTCGTTACCGAAGAGGTCTGGGTTCTCGCAGAGCAGATGACGATCTTTCACACAGCAATCACAATTCTTGCAGTCATCGTCGTCGGCTACAGTGCGCTCTATAAAGCTGACAAGGACCGGGATGTGGACGTCGAGGCAAAGTTCCTGGGCATCCCGCTCCGATTTCTCTCCGTGCTCCTCGTGGCAATCGGTTCCGTGTCGTTGCTAACCTTCCTGCTTGCCGCTCCCAAGACCTTCGGAGCGACTCCCCTGACGACGGTCACCACGGTTAGTATCGGCTCCATCTTCTCAGTTGTAGGGGCGGCCGCAGCCGACTCCATCTTCTAGGGCGGGTCAGTGACAAGGTTCAAGAGCGAACACCTAGCCTAGTTCTATCCAATGGGCGATATCGAGACCATCTACGACGATATTGATACGGAGGAGGTCTCCTTCGAGGAATTCCGCGAAGCCGTCGAGTCCAAAGTCGAGCAAATGGGCGGCCTCGCGGACGAGGAGACCGCAGCGATGCTGGTTGCCCACGAACTCGACGACGGGCAAGTCGAAGGCGTCGCGGACATCGAACCGGGGATGGAGGACGTGACAATCACGGCAAAAGTCATCAGCGTCGGCGAGTTGCGCACGTTCGAACGGGACGATCCCGATCAGCCCGAAGGCCAGGTGATCAACGCCGACGTGGCCGACGAAACCGGCCGATTGCGAGTGTCCTTCTGGGACGAGATGGCCAGCGCGGCCGATGAGGACCTGGACACGGGACAGGTGCTGAACATCCATGGCCGCCCGAAGGAGGGGTACGATGGCATCGAAGTGACTGTCGATCAGGTCGAAATCGACCACGAGACGGAGATCGACGTCGAACTGACCGACGAATACCGGGTCTCGGATCTCGCGCTCGGGGCGTCGGACGTTACGCTCGTCGGGGAAGTGCTGGCCACCGATCCAGTGCGTACCTTCGACCGGGACGACGGGACGGAAGGACAGGTATCAAACGTCCTCGTTGGTGACGAAACCGGGCGCGTCCGGGTTACGCTCTGGGACGAGCAAGCCGAAAGCGTCGAGGACCTCACACCACACGAGACCATCGAAATTAACGACGGCTACGTGCGCGAGCGCGATGGCTCACTCGAATTACACGTCGGAGACCGAGGGGCGATTGAGCAGCACGAAGCCGACGTGTCCTATGTCCCGGACGCGACGGCTATCGACAACGTGGAACTCGATGATACCGTCGACATCGCTGGAGTCGTTCGCTCTGCAGACCCGAAGCGAACGTTCGATCGGGACGACGGCACTGAAGGACAGGTCCGAAACGTCCGCGTCCAGGACGACACAGGGGACATTCGGGTTGCCCTCTGGGGTGAGAAGGCGGACATCGAACTCGGACCAGGCGACGAAGTGCTCTTCGTGGATGTGGGGATTCAGGACGGCTGGCAGGACGATCTCGAAGCCTCAGCCAATTGGCAGTCGACAGTCGTACCACTCGAGGACGGACTCGATAGTGACGTCGAGGCGACGGAGTCAGGGGCCGATACAGGGTTATCGGCGTTTGGTGACGACGGATCGGATACGACCAGTTCGAACAGTTCCGGCGCGAGCACAGGCGAATCCGAGACAGAGCAGGAATCAGCCACCGGTTCAAGTCCCGACACCGCAAAAGCCGTCGAGTTCACCGGAGTCGTCGTACAGGCCGGAAACCCGGTCATTCTCGACGACGGTGAACAGACGGTAACGGTCCAGTCCGACGCTGACGTCGAGCTTGGCGAGGAAGTCACAGTTGCCGGCGAGTTGGCCGACGGCCTCCTCGATCCCGACCGAATCGAGTCGGGGCACGGAAACAGTTAAGCCGATCACCGCCGGCGTGTCCGGATATGCGAGTTGAGCTTCCGTTTTCTCCCGTCGATTCGCTCATCCGAACACAGGCGGGAGATCTCCGAGTTAGTGCCGACGCCGCCGAGGCCCTCGCCCGCCAGATCCAGAACGAAGGGGCCAAAATCGCGGCGAGGGCAGCCCAGCAGACAGAAGCCGACGGTCGCAAGACCATCATGGTCGAGGACTTCGGATCGGACGAGGTGCCAGCGCGAGACTCGCTCACACTCCCGATAGCGCCCGTCGATCGGATCGCGCGACTCGACGTTGCCCATCGGTACCGCGTGGCCAAGGACGCACGGCTGGCACTCGCCAAGACCCTCGAGGATCGCACAACAAATATCGCAGCGGGTGCCCGCAAACTCGCCGAACACGCCGGGCGTCGGACGATTCAGGCCGAGGACATCGACCTCTACGTCGAACTCTGTGAGTGATTACGGACTCGGCCGGAAGTACTCCCCCAGTTTGAGTCCGAATTCAGGAGCCAATGTTGCGATGTCGGTCCCGGTGAGAACCGTATACCCTTCCTCTAATGCCGGTTCGATCCGGGCCCCCAGTGCAACGTCGAGGAGTCGCGTTTCGACGAACTCACGGGCCGTCGTGGTCTCCCGGTGCCGCTCGACGACGTATCGGTCCGCCTCGATGTACGGACCAGTAGCCGGGGTATCAGCATATGTTTCGAAGAACCGCTGGGCATGGTCCGCCGCGTACACAGGTGGCCCTTCGTGTCGTTCGACCGCCGGCCGCTCCGCGACACTCAGTTCAACGAACAGCACCCCTCGCTCCCTGGCCCAGGCCTCGCTTCGAAGGACCTCGAAGTCCGCCTCGGTAAGCCCGCGGACTAAGCCAGAAAGAGACCGTCGAAGCTGGGGATAGAGTTGGTCGTCGACTACCGCTGGTGGGTCGAACACGACCGCAATTGGGGCAGTCTCCCGTCCCTGAACCGCCTGTCGGACGGCTTCGGCAGTCATGACCTCTGGCTCAGGAGGAAAGAAGAACTCCACAGTTGGGTCCGCGAGGAACTGCCGTGCATAATGGATGAGTCGGGACACGTTCTGTTCTGCGACGACGGCGGCGACGTTTCGTTCGGGATCCGTGGGATCGACGACGACCAATGGGTCCTCGAAGGACGTCGCCGCGTGATCCGCCGGGTCCAAAAGGACAGGGGGGTGCCATTTGCTGACCGCCCGAAGGGTCGATTCGAAACCGCCATATTCCAAAACGAGAAGTTCGACCACGTAGCCCGAATACCCCCGGGTTCGAAGGTCGCTACCATAGGCGCCGATGCCTTTGAGGAACTGTTTGAACCGTCGGACTGCTGGGGCGGCTGACTCGTCCAGTCTGGCTTCCAGGTAGGCGTTGTGAAACGGCGTTCGGTCGACCGCGGACTGGATCTCAGGTGCGGTATCGACGTCGTAGCAGGGGACGAGATCCACCGCAAAGCCCTCGTATTCCCCCTTTACATAGGGGTGTTCGGCGTATTCGGTGTGGCCATCCGGGAGGACCGCCCGGCCGATTCGCAGGCCGTATCGCTCAAGTTCCTCCCGCTCCATTTCTGGGTCGAACTTGACGAAAACGTCGATGTCCCGGTCGCCGCTCACCCAGGTGCCTCTAGCCGTCGAGCCGACGTGCAGGACCGTGGCATCAAGATCAAGGGCCCCGATGACCGACTCGGTCCGTTCAATGAGTGCCTCGACGGCATCCTGCAGCGCCGCTCGCTCAGCTGGGTCCGGATCGACTCGCTCTCCGACTTGCTCGATTACCGACTCGAGGTCACGACCGACCGTCATATCCACGTCTTCCGGGCCACACCCCGAAAGCATGTCGATGGGTTCTTAGATAATCGCGAGGGGAACCATCACGGCGACCCCAAGTAGAATTCCGGCCACTAGCTCCGGCCGCGCCCCGTTCGGAAGTCCCTCACCGAGTTCCAGGGCCTCGGGAATGAACTCTGTGAGGACAAGATAGACCATCGCCCCAGCCGCAAAGCCGAAGCCGAAGGGGAGGAAGTCCCGCGCAAAGCGAACAAAGGCAAAAGCCAACACCGCTCCCACCGGCTGTGGCAGGCTCGAAAAAATCGACCACCAGACCATCTTCCACTTCGAGACGCCCATCGCCCGGAGCGGGATGGATATCGCCGTTCCTTCGGGAACGTTGTGAATCGAGATGGCGATCGTCATGAAAATCGCGAGAATTGGGATAGAAAAGCCCAGCAGCATCGGGCCTTCCGTGAGATTGAGATCGGCGAAGGAAACCCCCACTGCGACCCCTTCCGGGAAACTGTGGACGGTGAGGATGCCGAGAATCAACACGAGTTTCTTGAAGTCCGCCTCGGCGTAGTCCCGAGGGTCGACATTGGCGTGCGTGATGACCCGATGGCTCACCACGACGAGGAGGACCCCCACGATGACACCCGGGATGATTTCCTGAATCGTCCCGGCGGCAAGTCCCTCTTTGAGCAGACCAAACACCGAAGCCGCGATCATGATCCCGGACGCAAGCCCCCAGAGGCCGACGTTCCAGCGGTCCGGAATATCGTCGACGAGGAAAAAGGGAAGGGCCCCGACACCCGTAGCGAGAGCCGTAATTAACCCAGCGACGAAGACCAACGTCAGGTTCGCGAGCAGACTCATTCGGTATCTGGTCGGAATCGCTCAATACAATTAAAATTTCGGAAGAATATTTTGTGATCCCTAAATTAGTCTTTCCTAAGAGAAAGATTGCCTCGCTGGGGAGTCGTTATCTTCCCAGCACGAGTATCGCTGTGACGGCCGAACACAGGCAAGTCGAGGCCAGGCGAAACGAAAGCCCTATCAAAAGTACACAAGTACGATTATTCGGGCCGCCGTAGCTCAGATGGTAGAGCACCTCGCTGTTAACGAGGTGGTCCCAGGTTCGAGCCCTGGCGGCGGCGCTTCTTTCGGAAGGTAACCCTCAAGGCAGCGCCGCCAGTACCGTTTTGTAGGGCCCTTAGCTCAGTCAGGTTAGAGCGCGCGGCTCATAACCGCGTCGTCAGTGGTTCAAATCCGCTAGGGCCCATATCTAAGTAACCTCACCGTCGAGCGACCAGCTTGCTGTGTCGCGAGGCGTGAGTCGAAGTGATTGGGCCGCGGATTTGAAGCAGGGAACGAAGCGAGCACAGCGAGCGAAGTGACCGAGGTTCAAATCCGCTAGGGCCCATTTCTCGGAAGCGTCACCGTCGAGGGACCCAAAGGTGTCCCGAGACGTGACCGTGCGGAAATGGGCAGCGGATTTGCAGCCCAGGAAACCGAACACCGTGAGGTTTCCGCTGGTTCAAATCCGCTATGGCCCATCCACAAAATGCAAGATTGTGAGCCGACGGATTCTCGCCATAAAGCCTCTCTATCCATGATTCCTTAATTTCTGCAACAGATTGACGCGCGCTCGGGGACTGGAGTTCAACCATCCAATAAACGGGGGTCGCCGCAATCATGCCTTCGCCGATATCCGAATCGCGCAGACACGGAAATTAATCGGAGATTGAGGGACAAACCTCGCGCGTTGGAAAATTGGTTGACGAAATAATTATACCTCAAACCCAATACCGATGAACGAAGCAGTAATCTTGGTCTCAGGCGGAATTGACAGCGCAACTGCATTCGAAGTTCGACAATCGATTCGAGGTGGCTGAAAGATGCCACGGTGTAACCATTGTGAACGGATTGTCACCGCAATATTTGCCCGGGTGTTCGCGGACGAGACCGCTGAGGTACGTGCTTGCCCACAGTGCACGTCCCACGCTACTGTTGCACAAATTACCAAAGAACGCGCCGATCAGCCTCTGACCTACCTGGAGGCGATTTCGTAGCGGTGACAGGAAAATCATTCGAGGCTTGGAATGAAGGAATTAAAAAAAAAACGTCTTTGGGCAAGTGAAATGCCGAATGAAATAAGAGAGGACCCTATATACGAGGAGGCCAATATGGACTCGTGACCGGGGAATCGACCAGCCGGTTGGGCCGACTCCGAACCCCACTCACAGTGGCGGAAACGCCAGAGGGGATCCGCGTCGTCATCTCACGTCGGATCGAAGCGCCGCCCAAACGGGTTTGGGATCTACTAATCGACACACGTCGGTGGCCCGAGTGGGGGCCAAGTGTGCTTGATGTTGAAACCCAACCGCACCGAATCAAGGAGGGGTCCTCCGGTCAAGTTCAAACGTACTTCGATACCTGGCTTCATTTTACTGTCACGAGAGCGTCAGAGTGGTCCTGGGCCTGGCGTATCGGACCTGTCCAGGCGACCGGCCATCGAGTGATTCCGGAGGGCGAGGCGTGTCGGGTGGGATTCGAGGTCCCACTCTACGCGTTTCCGTACGTTCTCGTCTGCTGGTGGGCGCTCCGGCGGATCGAGACGGTCGCGACAACTTCCCCGACCGAAATCGAGGGATAAGTTCGGACCGCTATCCATAACGAATCGGTCGACGACCCGTATCGAGACCAGCCTTTGTCGCATACGACGCCTGACTAATTTGCGATGAGTGGGATCTAAACCCAACTGTTCTGCTCGTCGTGCATACCCTTCCGAACACATTTTAGGAACAAGAGTGCCAGCAGTGGATCGGTAGCGTGGCCGATTTTGTGAGGAACACGGCGTCGAATATCATCTTTTACCGCCGGAAACGGATGACAGTCAGATAGGCAGAACAGGCGCAATACCACGACGTTCACGCCGTGGATACGCGCCGTCACTCTGTGGAACAGACCACCGTTCAAACACCTGCGCCGAGTTTCCCACGGTGAGAGTTCGGTGACAGGCGGCCTTACCAGAGAGTAGGAGTCGGTTGGAACGCAGTGGATTCCGAACCGTCCTCCGGAGCGGCCTGTCCGCCCACGCAACGAGGTCGTTCGAAAATCAAAGATTTTCGTGATCACGAGAGACGGAGTCTCTCGGACGACAGTATCCGAAAGATCAGTCGGGAAACGCCGCATTCTCGAAGAGTGTGGGCGCGTGCTGACTGCTGAAAACGAGCCAGACGATACCTCCGAGTCCGCTGACGCCTGCTGGCGTCCCCGTGGCAAAAACAACACCGGGACGCTAAATATGAGTGAGGATAGGGGTACCGGCGGTTTGGCACCGTCCTCAGAAATCTTTGATTTCTGATGTGCGAACGAGAGCTTTGCTCTCGTGAACGCCAACTCCCCCACTCCGATGCTGTGGGACTACCCGCGCCCGAAAGGTGTGGTAGTCCGGTGACTGGACTACAAACCTGAAACTCCCACCGCTGAGCAAACCGGAGGTTTGCGACGGACGCAAATCTTCGATTTGCTTGACTCGGGATTCCTCCGCGGCTACGCGGAGGAGGATGTCAATGGGGCTTCTATGTAAGAGGAGTTGGACCTTCGGCCTATGCCCGACAAACACACCTCACCTCGAATTGTGCTTCGGCTGGCCAGTCAGGCGGCTTCCGGGCTGGTGTCGAAATAGCCGAGAGTGTCAAGGATAGCCCCCATAATGAAGCTGATTGCGGCGACGGTTAGAACGATACCGCTGAGGAGAAGCGAGATTGGTTCCGGAAGAGTGAATTGGAAGACTGCGAGGAACACTATGGTAACCATCCCAACAACGAGCAGGAACGAGCCTCCACTGGGGTCCTCTCCAATGAGAAACCCAATGCTGGTAAGGAAGTTCGCGGCTTCCGGGTCGTCCTCAGCTGAGTCTGCGCTCATTAAGCCGTCTCCGTAGCCCTTTTTCCGGCAGCGTTTTGGATTATTTGTACGAGATGGGAGATCCAGATGCCGGCGGTGAATCCGAACAGTGTTGAGACAATTACGGCCTTGAAAACTAACTCAAGGGGCGCTATCGCCGCGATCAAACTTAGTGTCCCAAACAGAAACATCAAACCGTACTGAATTCTGGTCTCGAGGTCGATTCGTCGGAGGTTTTTACGTAAGCTCGTGCTCATTTTTCCTTCTTGCCTTTCGTTGAAATCCTGGTTTCGGGTTTCGATACGGTTGGTGGAACCCCACCCGGTAGGTCCCCCTTTGCTGGAGCAGACGGTTTTTTCCATCCAGTTTGAGATAAATAGGGTGGCTGAGAATTGATGCCGGCCGGGGCTCGACAAACTCTGTACACTGATTCTCACTCCGTACAAAATAGTTGATCGGCAAATCTACAGATACATGAGTCACTAAAGCAGGAGAAACGAGTCCACTTTCCCCGATTTCTTGGTCAAATCCATCCGACGCTCCGAGGGCTGGCTCGTTCACATATCACATAGCATTCGCCAACGTATTAAGGCTCGCAAAGGTTTGGTTATTCGCCTTCATTGATGCTGCTTTAATTCGGTTGCCAGGTACCCCTACCGTGGTGGCCCAAACGGTACCGACCGCATGCGGAATTTAGTTCGATTACAGCAAAAATCGGGGTGCCGAAATCAGCCCAAAAACGATGAATCTCCATTTAGAGGGGTTGAATTGCCTTATTTTGCCTTCTTGCCAACCATGTGAGAATCACGTGGGCTCGGGCGGAACTACTGTGAGGCTCATACGGTCTCAAAATTTTACCCTGACGGGTTCGCTCGTGGCGGGTGGGGCTTGTCCGGGGACTCCGCCTCGGAGATTAGTTAAACACTTGAAAATGCCCTTCGCGCATTTTACGGTCCGTTATGTCCTGCTGGATGGCCACGAATTGTGTCACTTCACCTTCTTCGAATATGGGGGCAATGGTTTGGTGGGCAGACGAAACGAAAACGATCTTTTTTTCTCCAATCTATTGACAAATCGGCTCCGGTTATGTGGCTGCTCCCAGTGTTTGTGTCACAGAATTTACGGCCGAGGGGTCAATCCAGATGATAAATCGGTCTTCGGACCTGATTACACCACGGACCGTTTCGTCCTCAGCCACCGATTCGGTTTCATCATCGGAGACATCCGCCACCTCATGTACCTGATCGACCAGCCAGCCTACAGGTCGCTCTCCGTCAGTTCCGAAGATGATCACCCTTTCTGCATCCGTTTCCGCACCCGTATCCAGCACCAGTTTGGGATCGATTATTGTCGTCGTCTCACCGCGGAGGTCCATAACACCCAGCACATGGTCGGCTGTGTTCGGGAGTGCGGTCAGGTCGCCTTTTTCCACGATCTCGTTGATCCTATCGATGCCGACACAGTATTGGGTGTCACCAAGCGTGAAGACGAGGACTTGGTCCGTCATGTATTTACTCCGATCCCTGCCATTCCATTTCACTCCGGGAGTTTCCAGCTTCAGACCCTCCGTCAGTTGCGACTGAACTCTGCGACTGTCCCACATCCGACATCGCGGAACTACCATCGTTCTGTTCAACTTTGAACTGCTCAACGAGGTCGTGTAGCTCACCAGCCATCTTGGAGAGACCTTCCACATTCTCGCCAACGTCGGAAAGCGATGCCGTCTGCTCTTCGGATGCTGCGG
The DNA here is from genome assembly GCF_036626455.1 of Halodesulfurarchaeum sp. Taxonomy (NCBI): domain Archaea; kingdom Methanobacteriati; phylum Methanobacteriota; class Halobacteria; order Halobacteriales; family Halobacteriaceae; genus Halodesulfurarchaeum; species Halodesulfurarchaeum sp. The sequence goes on from NZ_JAZKRK010000015.1 coordinate 12,333, forward strand.
AGACGTTACTTGCTTCAGCAGCAGTCTCCTCCGCGACACTCGACACTTCATCGACCATCGCGACGACCTCTTCTGTCGAGGCGGCCTGATCGTCAGTGGCGTCGCTGATCTCCGCAACACCAGCCTCGACTTCTTCGATCGACTCGGCGATATCGTCGAACTGCTGAATCGTCTCTTCAATGGTTTCAGCTCCGCTCTCCACGCTCGTTTTCATTTCTTCGATGCCTGATACGGTCTCGTTGGTGGTGGTCTGTACCTTGTTGATCCGCTCCTCGATCTGCGTGGTTGCGTCAGCGGCTTCGCCAGCCAACGCCTTGATTTCGTCCGCCACAACTGCAAAGCCCTCGCCCGCTTCGCCCGCTCGGGCGGCCTCGATCGAGGCGTTCAGCGCGAGGAGATTCGTCTGCTCCGCAATATCGTTAATCATTTGGACGATCTCGCCGATTTGCTCCATTTCTTCATCGAGGCCGGACACCTGCTTTACCGCTTCCTCAGCCTCAGTTTCGATCTGTGAGATTTCTGCAGTCGCCTCGGAGGCACTCTCTCGACCGGTCTGGCCCTGGTCTACTGCTTCACTTGCATTCACTTCGACTTGCGTGGCTGATGCGGCAATCTCTTCGACTGTCGCCGAGAGGTCGTTCAATTCGTTGGCCGCTTCCTGCATGTTCCCACTCTGCTCGTCGGATCCCTGAGAGATCTCCTGGACGGACTGGGCCACTTCCTCACTCGCCGTTTCGATTTCTTCGGTACTGACAGTCACTTGCTCGCTCGTAGTGGAGACCCGATCCGCAATGGCCTGTACGTTCGCGATACTCGAATTGACCTCATCAAATCCAGCTTCGAGGTCGGTGAGTGCCGTCCCGTATGTCCCAGGGTGATCGGTTTGGAATTCCCGACTTAATTTCCCGTTTTTGAGGGCCGTGGCAGTCACAGAAATCTCATCAAAGCTCGCCGAAAGGGTCTCCATCCCGTTGTCGAAAACCCCAAGGATATCGCCGTAGATACCCGGGCGGTCGGCAGTCACCTCGTAATCGAGTTCGCCCGACTGCAGTCGTTCGCCTGCGGTCTGAATCTCTTCCAATGAGCCTGTCACTTCGGTCGCCCCATGATCCAGATTCTCCATTACGTCACCGTAGACCCCTGGGAAGCCAGTTTTGACCTCTCGCGCAGCGAGTTTCTCGTCACCCGCCGCAAGATTCTGGCTGACGGTATTGATTTCGGTAAATGCCTCTTCCAAATTCGACTGCATCGTGGTGAACGATTCGTTGAGGTCTCCGATTTCGTCCACTCGATCCGTGGTTTGGAGCTCGGCATCGAGATCTCCCTGAGCCAACGCTACAGCCTGATCGCGAACGTCGGCGATCGGTCCAGTGACTCGTCTTGTAATGTAAAATGTCACACCCAAAAGCGCGAGCAGCGCGACTCCGCCGAGGAGTAATAGCATCTGCTCCATTTGATTAACGCCTCCCAACACTTCATCCGTGGGTGCCACCGTAGCAACGGCGAATCCGCCTGTTTCGATCGGGTGGTACTTCACGAGTGCCTTACTCCCGGTGACCGGGTCCTGCATCGTGAAATTACCCGATTCACTGGCCTTCACGTCTTCTTCCATCGTTTGGAAGCCGGGAACTGAAGCCGAACGCGACACGTTTCCAAGTGTTTTCGCTCCGACCCAGCTCTCGTTCGGATGGGCGACGAACTGCCCCTCGTTGCTGACCACGAAGGCGTATCCCGAATCGTAAAGTTGGACGTCACTCGCCAGTTCGTTCATGTAGCCAATAGAAACGTCCACGCCCGCAACCCCAACGACCTCTCCATTACGCTCGATGGGAGTCAAAAAGCTAACCAGGAGTTTGTCTTGGTACGAGTAGGGACCTTTCACCCACCGGTCTCCGGACTCCATCGGAACATGATACCATTTGTCATCAGGTGTAAGATTTAATCTGATCAAACTCACCTGGTTGCCGTCACCGTACCGGTTCCAATAGGGGGCGAATTCCGTCTGGTTTGAATCGAAATCGCCCTCCTGGTAGGAGACGTACGTTCCCAGAACCGCTGGGTTGTCTTCCGCCATACGCCGAACGACTTTACTGGCGTTTTCCCGGCTTCTACCGTCCTTTTCGTAAGTCCCCATCGTTGAGGCGAGAGATTCGGAGAGTTTTTGATGCTTTTTGAGTTCCGTGTTGATATCGTTGGACAACGCCACGGATTGTGCATCCATCCGATCGTTCGAGGCCGTTGTTACTTGCTCCGTCGCCACGCTGGTAGAGACGAAGAGAAGTGCTCCAATGACCACGATAGTGGTCACACCAATCGCGAGGATCAATTTTCGCTGTACTGATCCTGTTAAAATCGTCTTGAGATCAGTGTTCATTATTCATCTCCCCCGAAAGTGTAGGAGGGGCGATATTATGCCGACTGCGTAGGTCATGCATACTTCGGATCAAGCGTGCTTGGCGATGGTGTTTATTATATTTGTCCCCCGAATATCGGCAGTGATAATTAATCTCCAAAAACAGTCAATATTGTGGATTTCGGTCCTAAAAGGCAACCGCTGCCACACCAATTGGTACCGTTAAGTCATGGAAAAATAGCCATCAAGAAAGAATGTTGCAAAATTTATCCCTTGTATGTAGCAGTGGGTCCGGCAAATTTTTTAATCCTCAAAATTATGATGTTTGAGTCGTTGAAAGTACTAACCCCACCATACTGAGTAGACGAGGTTGGCCAAGTCGAAGAGATTCTCACCAACGGATTCGTGAAACTCCACTGCCTGTTCCTTTTTCACCACGCAACCCGGAGCATAGCCCATGCGCGCAGCCGTCTTTCGTGGCCCTGGCGAGATCGCCATCGAAGAGGTCCCCATGCCCGAGATAGACTCACCGACCGACGCCGTCATTCGAGTCACGCACACTGCGATCTGTGGATCTGACCTCTGGTTCTACCGGGGCCAGACCGACATGACGGAAGGCGAACGGGTCGGCCACGAGCCAATGGGAATCGTTGAGGAAGTCGGCGAGGAAGTCACCTCGGTCAAACCGGGCGACACGGTCATCGCTCCCTTTGCCATCAGCTGTGGTGAGTGTGAGTTCTGCCGAAAGGGGCTGTATACCTCCTGTGTCGAAGAGGAGTCCTGGGGCGGCGAGAATGGCGGCGGGCAGGGTGAGTACGTCAAAACGCCCTACGCCGACGGATCGCTAGTCAAGGTGCCGGATGAACACGCGGACGACGAGGGGACCCTCGAGAAACTCCTACCCTTGACAGACGTACTCGGGACCGGGCACCATGCCGCCGTAAGTGCGGAGGTCGGCCCGGGTGACACTGTCGTCGTCATTGGTGACGGGGCGGTCGGGCTCAGTGGCGTGCTCGCTGCCCAGCGGCTCGGAGCCGAGCGAATCATCGCGATGGGCCATCACGAGGACCGGCTCGAAATTGCCGAGGAATTCGGGGCGACCGAAACGGTCGCGGAACGGGGCGACGCCGCCATCGAGCGCGTGCAGGAACTCACCAACGGCGGCTCGAATCACGTGATGGAGTGTGTCGGTGCCTCCGCCTCGATGAACACCGCTATCGAGGTCGCCAGACCAGACGGCACGATCGGCTACGTCGGCGTCCCATACGGTGTCGAAACCGATGGACTCGACCTGCTCTCGATGTTTCGTAATAACCTTACACTGCAAGGCGGAGTCGCACCGGTTCGAGACTATGCCGAGGAACTCATGGCCGACATTCTGGGCGGAACACTGGACCCGTCACCGATCTTCACGAAAACGGTCGATTTGGACGGCGTCCCCGAGGGATACGAGGCCATGGATCAACGGGACGCGATCAAAGTGCTCGTCAAAATGTGAGGCCCACAGATGACCCGCTATTGACAGACCGTCCCGCTATCCGTCGGTAAACGCCTCGATCAAATCCTCGCCGTCCACGTATGGAATCTCATTGGTATCGGCGTAGGTTCTGGCCTTGTCAATCGTGAGGGCCTCGCCGGTCGAATCGTCGAGCATCTCACAGACGACCGCAGCCGGGGGGCGTTGGGCTTCGTGGGCCAGCGCGACTCCCATCTCGGTGTGGCCCCGCCGATCCGAAAGCCCGTATCGCGAGGCTCGCAAGAGGTGGACGTGTCCCGGGGCACGGAACTCCCGGGGGAAATCGACCGATTCGGGATCGGCCGCGGCTTCGCCAAGCCGGCTGATCGTCATCGCCCGGTCCTGATCCGTGATGCCCGTGTAGGTATCCCGGTGGTTGACCGTAATGGAAAACGAGGAGCGCTCGTCGTAACCCAGGTGATCACTTTCCGCGACGGGGTGGTCGATTTCGTCGGCCAGGAACGGCAAATCGAAGACATCTGCGACCTCCGGGCCCAGTGCGACACACACCAGTCCGCCAGCATCGTTGCGCAACCGTGAGAGGGCTGGTGCATCGACGTCTGCTGCTGGATACACCATATCGACTTCGCCCTCGCGGTCATCGAAGTCGTGGATCAGCACCGGCTTCCCGGCCGCGAAGGCTTCGACAGCCCGTTGGACTGACGTTTGCTGAGCGGGTACCTCACGCTGATTCGACATGGACACTCACCTCGTCACCGTCAAGCAGGCCCAGTTCGTCGCGGATGCGCTCCGGGCCGATGATCTCGAGTTCGTCCGTTTCGTGGTGGGTTCGGTCGGGCACAATCACATGGGCCCCGTCAAAGATGGGGCCCTCGACGGCCTCGACAGTAGCTGGATAGCAGGTCGCAGCCCCGTAGGTCCGCTCCTCGTCTTCCCATTTCGTGATGTCAATTCCTTCTAAGGAGGCCAAAATCGAGCGTTCGCGTTTGCTCTTGGCCGTCAGCGACACGTTGAGCGTCCCCGGATACGGATCGTAGCCCAGTCGTTCTTCGAACTGGATTTTGTACCCCGGAAGTGTGACATAGTGACGACCCTCACCCATCCCTGTCGTGATTTCGCCGTGGAGTTCGAGCGTGCCTTTCGCCTCGAAAATCGCCCGATAATCCTCGTATTCGGCTTTCAAAAGCCCGATTCCCGTCTCGGTGACCTCGATGAACTGGCCGTCTCCGGCTTGCTCCCGGTTGATACAGTCCGCATCCTCCAGAGCCTGCAGCCGACGGGAGGCAGTCTGGGTCGAGACCTCCAGGTCCGCCGCGAGGTCACTTCCCGAGACTTTGATCTCCCCGCGATGGCCCCCTTCCAGTGCCAGGAGTTTGAGGACGGCCAACTCGTCAAAGCCGACGGCGAGACTGCCGGCATCGACTACCATGCATCGGACTTGGTCGTTTCACGGGATAAGGTTACCGAATTTGAGACGGGTTCCAAATATGTTATAGCCTGCCGACTGCAGGCGGTCTTACTGGTCTCCGCCAGCTAGTTCGGGGACCATGGTGTCCGAATCTCTGGCCAGCATGGCGACGTTGGAGGGGTTGGCCTCCCGGAGCACGTTGAAATCGGGGAGGTGCTCCTGGACCGAACGGGCAAACTCAACGACTTCTTCGTGGTCCGGCATGGCATCACGGTCGAGGCGGTCGCGGGAGGACCCCACGTGCATGTAGCCCTTGATCTCAATGAAATCCGGGTCGGCCTCCCTGTACAGGTTCGCGTAGCCCGTCGGGTCTGCCATGTTTTCGCCCGCGACGAGTGTGGTCCGAATCGTGGTTCGACTCTCATGGTCCTGTAGTACAGCCAGTGACTCCATGAGGTCCTCCCAGGCGGTCGCTTCGCGGGGCCGAACCACCGATTCGTAGGTCTCGCGGTCGGGAGCGTCCAGACTCACGTACAGCTGTGTGGGTGCGGCCGCCTGGAGCACGTCCGGGCGCGTCCCGTTGCTCACCAGAAATGTGGTGAACTCCTGGTCGTGATAGGCCTCGATCAGTTCGGGGAGGTGGGGATACAGCGTCGGTTCGCCGTCCAGGCTGATGGCGACGTGTTTGGGCTCATTTGCCTCGTCGAATCGGTCCGTGGGAACATCGTCGTTCCCGCCAAACCCGGCCAACAGTTCCCGCTGAAGTTCGATCGAGGCCGTCACAACCGACTCAGGGTCCTGCCAGTCGGCGTCACCGAGTTCGTAGGTATGACCCGCATGATCCCGCCAGCAAAACACACACCGCTCGTTGCAACGAACGACCGGTGTCATCTGGAGGCAGCGGTGGGACTGGATACCGTAAAATTTGTGTTTGTAACAGGTCCCCTCGCCCCGAAGTGCGTTTTTCGTCCACCCGCAGGTCTGGACGGCCGTGTTTCCGATGGTGTGATAGTTCGGCCCCGAGACCTGCTGGGTCATCGGCGTGGTTTGGCAGTGAACAGGCAAAAGAATGGTGCTCCCGGCGACTAGGAGGGCGCATGCAGAACCCCTATAGGCGGTGCCCGATACCCATCGCGTATGTTGTTGGACTTTCGCGAGGAGGTCGAGTCCGCCCTCGCCACGGCGCTTGACAGCCTCGATTTCCCCGGCGAGGATCTCGGGGTCGAGACCCCGCCCGAAGAAATGCCCGCAGTCCTCGCTTCGAGCGTGGCGTTTCGGTTGGCCGGCCCCGCAGAAGCGCCACCCCCAGAAGTCGCTGCGAACATCGCCGCCGAAATCGAGACGGAATCGCTCACCTCCGTCGGTGCCGTCAAAACAAAAGGGCCCTACGTGAATTTCCACCCGTCGGCGACGTACTACGCTGAGACGCTCGATGCGGCACAGTCGGATGACTACGGCCAATTGCCCGAGAAAAACGAATCAGTCGTCGTGGAGCATACGAGTGCGAACCCTACCGGACCGGTCCACGTCGGACGAGCCCGAAACCCGGTGCTCGGGGACGCCATTTCCCGAATCATGGCGGCCGCTGGCTACGACGTCGACACGCATTACTACGTGAACGACGCCGGGCGCCAGATCGCCGTCTTCACGTGGGCCTACGAGACTTTCGAGGAAGACGAACTGCCTGAACCGGAGCGTTCCAGCCCCGAGTACGAGATGGTCCGATACTACCGCAAGGGAACGTCCTTCCTGGAAGACGGACCCGAAGACGCGGTCGAGGATGCCGAATCCGAGATTCAGGCCATCATGCAGGGCCTCGAATCCGGCGATGAGGACACCTACGAACGGGTGGGCGACGTCGTTGACACCGTCCTCGCCGGCATGCAGCGGTGTCTCCAGCGGCTCCCGGCGACATTCGACGAGTTCGTCAAGGAGACCCGCTTCATGCGGGACGGCAACACCGAAGCCGTCGCCCACCGGTTGGAAGAAAGCGGTCTGGCCTACGAGGACGAAGGAGCCTGGCATCTCGACCTCTCCGATCGGGGTTTCGAGAAGGACCTGGTCTTCATGCGGTCTGATGGTACCAGCCTCTACACGACCCGCGATCTGGCCCACCACGAATGGAAGTTCGTCCACTACGACCGGGCCGTGACCGTCCTCGGCGAGGACCACAAACTCCAGGCGAGACAACTACAGGCCGCACTCGACATTTTGGGGAACGATCCGGAGCGACTCACCGACGTGATTTATTCGTATGTAAACCTCCCGACCGGGAAGATGAGCACCAGGGCCGGGACCGGCATCGACCTCGATGACCTGCTCGACGAGGCCGTGAACCGGGCCCGAGAGGCCGTGGAGTCACGGATGGGCGATCGGATCAGAGACGATGACCTGACCGAGAGTGACGTCGAGCGGATCGCCGAACAGGTCGGCATCGGGGCGGTGCGTTACGACATCGTCTCGAAACAGCCTAGCAAGCCGATCACGTTCAAGTGGGACGACGCGCTCGACTTCGAGGGGCAAAGTGCTCCCTACGTGCAGTACGCTCACGCCCGTACCTGTGGGATCATCGACGAAGCACAAGACGAGGTTACCCCATCGCTCGATCAGGGGCTGCTCGACACCGACGCCGAGCGGGATCTGCTCGAGGCGATCGCGGCGTATCCGGCCCGCATCGAGGACAGCGCGGCTGACCTCGAACCCCATGGGATCGCGACCTACGCCAGGGACCTGGCCGACGCCGTCAACGTCTTCTACCGGGAATGCCCGGTCTTGGGCTCGGACGTCGATCCGAACCGGTCCGCGGCGCGGCTGGCTCTGGTCGTGGCAGCGCGGAACACCCTGGCCAACGCCCTGTCAGTGCTCGGAATCGCCGCCCCCGAGTCGATGTGACCGCGGCTCAGCCGAACAACCCGCCGAGGAGGCGGGACAAAAAGGACCCGTCAGACTCCGATTCATCCTCTGTAGACTTATCTGGCCCGGGACTGACTTCCATCCCGGTGTCTTGTTCACCAGCTGCATCCCGTCCTTCTTCCATGGTTTCGAGTCGTTCTGCGATCCCTTCCTGGGGCCGGTCAGCGTCCGATTCGACCGCCGGTTCGCCGGCCGTGTCTCCCTTCTTCCCACCAGCTGGCTCAGGCTGCTCCGCTGTCGCCGATCCCGAAGTGGCGGATTCGTCCGACGCTCCTGACTCGTCGTCCGCTGCCCAGTCCCGTGGCAGCGGTTCGTCGATGAGGCTGTACGCGATTTCCCGGTAGGACTGAGCCGCTGGACTTTCCCTATCAATGGCGACGAGCGGTGTTCCCTGGTCCGCACTCATCTGGACGGCACCATCCTCGGGAACCGATCCGAGAACTGGAAGCTCGATCCGGTCGGCGACTGCCTCTGGGGTTGCCCGACCGGCACCACCGATTCGGGTCACAATTAACCCTTCCAGGGTCGTATCCAGACGCTCGACAAGATCCGTAGTTTTGATCGCATTGGTTATCGACGCCTCCGAGGGTGTAGTCACGACGATGACATCGTCGGCCAGGCCCAGGGGGACGGTCATGTCGTGGCTCAACCCGCCTCCCCCATCCAGAAGGACGACGTCGTAGCGGTCCCGGAGGCTGGGTAGAACTGACCCTAATTCTGCCGGATCGGCCCGACCAAAGGCCTCGATATCCTGGCTGCCGACGACGGCATCGAAGCCGCCCGGGGCCTCAGTAATTGCCGCCTCGATCTCCCGCTCGCCCGCGAGCACGTCGTGAAGCGACACCTCGACGGAGTCGAGATCGAGGAAATCGGCGAGGTTAGCCATCCCGAGATCGACGTCGACCACGATGACGTCCCGGCCCGCCTCAGCGAAGGCCGCTCCGAGGTTGACTGCGGTGGTCGTTTTCCCGACGCCGCCCTTGCCACTCGCAACGCCATATACGTGCCCTTCCGTCATTATCATACTATCCGCGCGTTCAACGCATAAAAGGTGGGCCTCGCAGCTCAGGATTCACCAGCCATCGCCGCAAAAAGTCGCTCGGTGAACGCCTCGATGGAAACCCCATCAGAAGGGCCGAGTCCTGCCATGTGGTCGAGCGAAAGTTGCCCCCCGCCCATGCGTGCGTGCCCCCCGGCACCCGACATTGGGATGTCCTCAACGACCTGTTTCAGCACGGTTCCCATATGAACCCGATCGTCGCGGGACCGACCCGAGACGTGCAACGTGCCCTCTTTCTTGCCGAGAACTACGACCGCCGTAATACCCTCCAGGTGGAGCAGTTCGTCGGCGGCCTGCGGAATGGCGTCCACGTTCGAGAGTTCGCCGACATGACTCACGACGAAGGGGCCCTGCGATTGTCGGTTTTCGATCGCCCGGGCTTTCACGTCAAGCACCTCGGCGTCGATTTCGGGATGGGCGATCCGGTCCAGCAGGTCCTCGTCGATGCCGGGGTACAGGAACGAACTCGCCTCGAACTCGGCCCCAGTACACCCCCGCGAGAGGTGGTTCGTATCCGAGAGAATCCCGTAGAGCAATCCCGTCGCCACGGCTTCGGGAAGCTGTTTCTCGGATGTGGACTCCCCTGTCTCCACGGTGAAACCGACCGACCTGAGGTACTCAGTTATGATTGTCGCGCAGGCACCATACTCCGGACGGGTGTCAGTGAAGGAGCTCCCGTGTCCTGATGCGGGGTGGTGATCGACGACGGCGACCGGGTCCAGATCGCTGGCACCATCAAAGCCTCTGGCTTCGTTGTGATCAACGAGCACGACATCTCCAGAGAGGTCCGCCGCCCTCCCGATCGATGTGAGGTCCAGTTCGAGGACAGTTCGAAACGCCCGATTCTCCTGGTGACGGATTTCTCCCGGGAAGTGGATCGAAGCCTCAGTCTCAACATCCTCTGCGAGAAGCGCGACGCCCATCGCGGTCGCCATGGCGTCCGGATCCGGGTTCGGATGGAGCAGTACTGCGAGTTCATCACGGGAAGCGAGGACACGCCGGAACCGGTCACCGGTCGTGCGGCGATACCGTCGCACTGCGAGCCACGCCACGACGAGCAGTATGAGGCCCGCGAGCACGATGAGTCCCAGGGTAACAGGGTCCCAGTCCTGCACCTCGATGACAGCAGCGAGATCACGACCCATCTCCAAAGGGACGGCCAGCCAACTCATTCCACTAGCGGTGAGTTGCCCGGCCTAAAGAAGGTTCACACTGACCGTCATCAATCGGCCCCCGACAGTCAGGGATTCCGGCAGTTTAACTGTCTTCGTCGTCGAATTACCCATAACTAACCATATGAGCTCTAACTCCCAGAAGGGGTCCTCAGAGCACTCTGATCGCCGGAAATACGAGTTCCGAAAGGTCATCGAGGATCTCAAGGAACATACCGGCAGCGGCACTCAGCTCGTCAGCATCTATGTGCCCCCGGACCAGATGATCTCGGACGTGGTCGCACACGTCACCCAGGAGTACAGCGAAGCCTCGAACATCAAGTCCAAGCAGACCCGAACGAACGTCCAGGACGCTCTTTCTTCGATCAAGGCCCGCCTGAAGTATTACGATACGAACCCACCGGAACGCGGGATGGTGCTTTTCTCCGGGGCTATCGACAAAGGCGGCGGCCAGACGGACATGATCACGGAGGTCCTCGAAAACCCGCCGGATCCGATCGAGTCCTTTCGCTATCACTGTGACTCGGCGTTTCTCACCGAACCGCTGGAGATGATGCTCGCGGACAAGGGCCTGTACGGCCTCATCGTCCTCGACCGCCGGGAGGCAAACGTCGGCTGGCTCAAGGGCAAACGGGTCGAACCAGTCAAGTCAGCCTCCTCGTTGGTACCGGGCAAACAGCGCAAAGGGGGTCAGTCCGCCCAACGGTTCGCCCGCCTGCGCCTGGAAGCGATCGACAACTTCTACCAGGAGATCGCTGAAATGGCCGACGACCTCTTCGTTCCGAAACGCCACGAAATCGACGGCATCCTCGTCGGCGGGCCATCGCCGACCAAAGACGAGTTCCTCGACGGTGATTACCTCCATCACGAACTCCAAGACAAAGTCCTGGGGAAATTCGACGTGGCCTACACCGACGAATCCGGCCTGTATGACCTGGTTGATAAGGGTCAGCAGGCCCTGGCTGATGCCGAACTCACCGCGGACAAACAGGACATGGAGGAGTTCTTCAAGGAACTCCACGGCGGCGAGCGGGCGACCTATGGCTTCGGCCCGACCCGTGAGAACCTCATTATGGGATCCGTGGAAACGCTCCTCTTGTCCGAAGACCTCCGACGAGACGTCGTTACCTACGAGTGCCCGGAGGAGCACACCGATCGCGAACTGATCGACCCCCGACACGAGACGCCTGAACACACCTGTGAAGAGTGCGGCGAACCCCCCGAAACCGTGGAACGGGATGACGCCATCGAACACCTGATGTCCATCGCTGAACAGCGGGGAACGGAGACCCACTTTATTTCGACCGACTTCGAAAAGGGGGACCAGTTGCTTACCGCATTCGGCGGGATCGCCGGCATTCTGCGCTATCAAACCGGCGTTTGAGCCGGTCGATGCGAGTGGTTTTGATGGAGAAATGGCTGGAAGCCGCGGCCTTGTTTCGGCCGCGAAGAACCACTGTCAGGATCCACTAGTGGGGTCTCGGATAATTTCGTTGATGTATCCGGAACCGGGCTGCCCGGTTCGCTTGGGACTGGGTTCGGGGAAATCCCATATAGGTATGTTTACATAATACAAAAATGTCAGGAGCACATACATTGAGGTATGAGCACAGTACTCGTTCCGACGGATGGCAGTCCCGCAGCGGAACAGGCAATCGGGCACGCCGTAACCATCGCTGGCCAGATGGATGGCACAGTCCACGGGCTCTACGCGGTCCATCTGACGCCCAACGCTGACTATGACCTTGGCATCGAATCCCCGACAGTGCAGGAGGCAGAAGAACAACGGGGGAAAGCAGCGATAGACACAATTGAACGGCACTGTGAGGCGGCAGGAGTCGATTTCGAAGGGCACCTCCGGGACGGCGCTCCGGCCGAGATGATCACGACGGTGGCGGGGGAAATCGATCCCGATGTGATCGCGATCGGAACACACGGTGGGAGTAAACTCACCCGACCCCTTCTCGGAAGCACGACCGTCGAGGTGCTCCGGCAGGGGGCCCATCCAGTTCTGGCAGTTCCTGACGAGTCGACGGTCCCGACCGGCGGGTACGAGACGTTGCTAGTGGCAACGGATGGCAGTCAAGGCTCAAGAGAAGCAGAAAATACGGCATTCGAATGGGCCGAGACCTTCGATGCCTCGATAGAGGGACTCTACGTGGTCGAATCGGGCTTGTCCGACACGGCGGCGATCGAAGAGGCCCTCGAAGCCGATGGCGAACGGGCAGTCGAAGATTTACAAGCGCGGGCCCAGGAAGCTGGCCTTGCTACCGCCACAGCCGTGGAAACCGGCGTCCCACACACGGTAATCAACGAGCACGCGAACGAGCGGGACGCTGACCTGATCGTGCTTGGCGCTCGCGGTCGTGGGACGCTCGAACGAACGGTCCTGGGCAGTGTCACAGAGCGGACCGTGCGGACCGCGGACCGAGCGGTACTTGTGGTCTAACTCGGCCACAAGGGCGAGCGAGGCCGACTTTGGCTGCATTTCTGGTGGTTCACGGCCCCTGGTGTCCGAACGGGGGAACCCGGATCCACAGCGCCACCACCCCTCGCAGTCGGAGCGAGAAAATCCGTCTTGAGAAAATAGATGGTCAGATCCGTCCCCAACCGCTTCACGTGCACCAATTCGAGCCAACTTATTTACCCGTGTGTCAATAATTATGAATATTACATGGCCGGATCCGGTGTCGCGGCGGTCATTCGAACCGATGCGCTCCGCAAGGAGTACGGATCGACCGTCGCCGTGGACGACGTCTCCCTCGAGATCCACGATGGGGAGATTTTCGGGCTGCTCGGGCCCAATGGGGCCGGAAAAACGACCTTCGTCGAGATCCTCCAGGGACTCAGACGCCCGACGGCTGGTTCGGCGACCGTCCTCGATATCCCGATCCAGGACGGGCTCGAAACGATCAAAGATCGGATCGGGGTTGTTCCCCAGTCGTTTCATACCTTCGAGCGGCTGACTGTCAGAGAAAACGTCGCTCTCGTCCGAGACCTCCACTCAGACCCCCTTGCAGTCGAGGACGTTCTCGCCGAGTTGGCGCTCGATGAGTACGCTGATGAACGGTTCCACTCCCTTTCAGGTGGCTATCAACGGCGCACCGGAATCGCGATGGCCCTCGTAAGCGACCCCGAGGTCCTCTTTCTCGATGAGCCGACGACTGGCCTCGATCCCTCGGCGCGACGAACGACGTGGGAGCAAATCGAGGGACTTCCGGCTCAGGGGACGACTGTCGTATTGACCACCCATTACATGGACGAAGTGGAATATCTCGCCGATCGGGTCGGGCTGCTCGTGGACGGCCACATCGAGGCTGTCGATACCGTCCCGGCACTCATCGACCGCTACGCAGGGACGGTGAAAATCGTCGTCCACCTCCCAGCGGATACCGCCCAGTCCGACCACGAATCCGTCGAATCGACACTGGAATCGACCGCACGAACCGTCCACGAACGGGAACACGGTGAATTGGTGGGTGTTTTCGAGGACCGCCAAGCGGCCCAGGACACCTACAGTTCGCTCCACGACCTGGGCATGGGTCATGCCATCGACCTGGTGAGCGCGGACATGGAAGACGTGTTTCTGGAACTCGCAGGAAAATCGCTAACGCCGGGCGGTGAGCGGACATGAAACGCCTCGTGCAATTGACCCGCACCTTGCTCACGGACTGGTTCCGAAACCGCGAAGCCGTGTTTTTTGCGCTCCTCTTCCCCCTGATTTTGCTGCTGATTTTCAGCACCGTCTTCGCCGGGGGCCCCACAGACTTCGAAATCGGCGTCCAGAACAACGACCTCGAAGCCGACGGGACACCGACGGAACTGTCGGTCGAACTGATCGAGGCACTCCAGACCGTCGATCCACTGACCGTCGACCGAATCGAGAGAACTGAGGACCTATCGACGGCACAGAACATCGAAGAACGAACAGGGCAGACCCGTGTCCTCGTCATTCCAGAGGGATTCGACGAACGGGTTAGAGAGGAAAGCGCCCGGGTGCGGAAAGTCGTGATCCAGGATACGATATCGCGCGCCGAGGCGGACCTGTCCACTGCACAGCAGGACTCGATTCAGGAGGGACTTGATGAACTGTCGAGTGCTGGATCCGGCAAAACATCACCGGGAGCAGTCCACGTAACCCTTTTGACGGTCCCTGACGACGAGGCCAGCGGGGCGGTCGGAAGTATCATCGACAGTGTCATCGCGACGTTCAACAATCGGGCGATCGGTATCGAAGAGCCGACCGTGGCCCTGGGTGCGGAGGAACGGGGCCAGGCAGATCTGGGTGCAGCCGATTACTTCCTGCCGGCGTTCATCGTGGCGATGATCCTTATCAACGGCGTCATGACCGTTCCGTCTGCGGTCGCTAATCACAAGCGCGATGGAACGCTCAAGCGCCTGGCCGCCACGCCCCTGCGAAAACACGAATGGATCCTGGCGAACGTGATCCAACAGTCGATTCTGGCTGTCGGGATCGCACTCGTCTTGATCGGGGTGGCCTGGGTCGGTTTCGGGGTGACGGCGGTTCCGGGCCCGCTCGCGATCGGGCTCATTCTGCTCGGGGCCATCGCGTTTACCGCCCTGGGCATGATCGTTGGCGGCTTTATCGATGACCCTGGCTCGGCGATCAGTTTGGGCGGGGCCATCGCGTTGCCGTTGATGTTCATCTCGGGAATCTTCTGGGAACTGGACCTCATGCCCCGGACCCTCCAGACCGTCGCCGAATTCAGCCCCGTCACTCACTTCCACCGGAGTCTCCGGGAGTTGATGATCCTCGACTCGTCCGAGGGTGTCTGGGTGACCGCAGGGATGCTCACAGTCCTGGCAATCGTGTTCCTCGCTGGCGCCACGATGGTAACGAACTGGCAGGAGTTCGACTGAGAGCGGTCCCCAGCGCAGTTGCTGTCCAGCAGATTGGATCACCCCAGAAACGTGGAGACAGATTCCCCCGCCATGGCCGCATCGTACTCGACCCGCTCCAGCCCCACCGACCGGGCGTGAGAGAGGACCGCTTGATACTCCGCGGGGGTGACTCGTTGATCGATGTCCGAATAGCGCTCGTCAGTTGGGACCTTGTAGTGCGGACGATACTGGGACAACAGGTTGAGGTATGTCTGCTCGCTGATCTCGTTCGCGAGAAAAGAAAGCACCTGCTTCGCGTTCTCGACGTGTTTGGGCAGCAGGAGGTGCCGGACCAGAAGGCCACTCGTGGCGAGTCCGTTGTCATCAACCTCGAGGTCCCCGACCTGGCGGTGCATCTCCCGAAGTGACTCCCTCACATTCGACCAGTAGTTCGGGGCCTTCGAATAGCGCCGAGCCGCCGCCTCCTCGCTCCATTTCACATCTGGCATGTAGATATCGACGATTCCATCAAGGCGTTTGATGATTTCCGCCCGCTCGTAGCCCCCACAGTTCCAGACAATCGGGATCTCCAGCCCCCGATCCCGGGCCCGTGAAATCGCCTCGACTAAATGGGGCGAATGGTGGGTCGGCGAGACAAAATTCACGTTGTGACACCCCTGGGCCTGGAGTTCAAGGGCCATCTCCGCGATCTCGGTGGCCGTCACAGGTTCGCCCCGGCCCTGCTGACTGATCTCGAAATTCTGGCAGAAGACACACTGCATGTTGCAGTTGGCGAGAAAGATCGTTCCACTCCCGTTGTGCCCCCGCAAAACGTCTTCCTCTCCTCGATGGGCGAAATGCGAGGAAATTCTGGGTGTCGTATCGATCCCGCAGACACCCGTCTCGCCCGCCGTCCGGTCGACGCCGCATTCGTGGGCACAGAGATCACAGGACCCGTACCGGTCCCGCAAATCCTCGATGCGAGCGGTGAAGGCCTCCTCGGACACGTCCTGATATGCAGGGGTCGTTTCCGGGGCTGGGGGCATGTATCAGGATAGGGCCTGAGCATCAAATAGCATATCGCCGCTGGAAGCTGGACTGCCAGGCGGCCCCGGAAAAGATTTTGCCGGATAAGCGCCTGCGAACCGGGGCTAAGCTCACATGGCTGTTTATCACCCTTAGGCCAGTATATGCGATCGTGAGTGAATCGCCCGGGACCGCGCCGCTCAATGAATATTGGGAGTGGTTCGCCGTAGCCCTGTTCGTCCTGATCACGGTGGACATGATTACCACTGTGTTTGCCTCCTGGTATGTTGGTCCCGCGGCGGAGGCGAACCCGTTAATGCGCTGGGCGCTCCAGCAGGGCCTTTTGACCGTCACAGTAGTGAACCTCGGGGCGGCAGTCATCGCAGTCGGCGGATTCGCCCTCCTCATACAGTTGGTCAAGGGCACCAACCCGCCCTGGGACCGCTACATAGCTTTCGGCGTCGAAACCTGGCTCGGGTTGCTTATCGCCAGCGGCTTGTTCATCTTCGCCAACAATCTCTTTCTCATCTTCCATGGTCGGTCCTTGCTCTGAGTCGATTGACAAGGCGGAGGCGTCTGCGGAAAAAGCCAGATACCACGCCTCGGTAAGTCGACAGACCGTTAGTCCAGTATTTGTTCGAGTTGGGGCCGTCGCCGTTCGATATCGAAGTGAGGCTGAATGCGACCGCTCGCCGCGGCTCGATCCACGAGGAGGAGCACGTCGACACCATGCTCCTCAGCAAGACCAGCCAGTGCCTCGATCTCCGATCGATTCAGGGCCAGTGAGCCCAGCCGCGAAAGAAAAGCGGCCGCGATCGCTCCGGCCTCGCCGGTCGGGAACTCGCCGAGAATCTTCGAGAAGTCGGGGTCAGTTGCAGGCGATTCGGCACCTGGCGTGAGTGTGAGACAGTCTCGACAGATCTCGGCGGCCGCCGGCTCTTCAGGCAGGTGGGGGCGGACCGCTTCCGGGACGGTAAACGCGAGCATAAGTCCATCACAGTTCGGACAGGACATATCTGAAAGACGACTGGCCTGGGGAAAACAGCGTCGGGTTCGAAACTCGACTTAGGACTCCTGTGCGGCTTCGGCCGCGGCTGCCTCCCGTTCGGCGGCCTCCTTCTCAGCGGCTTCCTTGTTCGCTTTGATCTTCTTCATCCGGAATATCTCTTCTCGCTCTTGCTCCTCGAGTTTCGACTCGATGTAGTCCTGGGACTCGTAGAGGTCGGGCAACAGCGTGAACTCCAGGGCGTTCACCCGGCGCTTTGTCGTTTCGATCTCGGTGAGCATCTTCTTCATCGCCGTTTCGACTTCCGCGGCGAGAACCAGTGTCTCCAGCAGTTCTTCGAACGCTTCCGCCGTCTCGTCGATGCGGGCCCCCGTCCCAAGCAGCCCATACCCCCGCTCGTCCAGATCTTTGCGGACCTTCGTGGATTCGATCTGTGGCACCACGACGCCCATGATGTTTTTTGACTCCATTGTGATTTCCGGGTTCTCCTTGATCGCAGCGGCTGCCCCCCGCACCGCGACGTCCCCTTCCATGGCGCGGGTCATATTGATCTTCTGCTGGGCGTCCGTGTACTGGGACTCCATGTCCGAGCGGACATCCTGGGCCTGATCGAGGATATCCATGAACTCCATAATGAGGCCATCACGCTTCTGTTCGAGCGTGTCGTGGCCCCGCTCGGAGAGCTCGATGCGATCCTCGATCTGCATCAAGTTCTTCCGGGTGGGCGTAACGTCAGTAGCCATACAGACTCTCCTTGCGCAAGGGGTTAACCGTTTTCGGACCCGTCCTTGGCGACGTCCCCAATCGAGCCCGAATCAAGTGCGGATTCGACGTTGCCCGCAGCGTCGACCATGTTGGTGAGCTTTTCGATCGCCGGTTCCCGTTCCAGGGGTTTGAGACCGCAGTCAGGTGAGATGGTCAGCTGTTCTGGCGGAATGTGTTTCAGCCCCTCGCGAATGCGGGATTCGATCGTCTCAACGGATTCGGCGTCCCGCGACTGCGTGTCGACGACGCCGAAACCAATGTCCATCTCGAACTCCCGGCCCGCAAAGACCGCAGCCGGGTCGTCTGCGTCGGGGCTCGCGAATTCGAGATCAAGTTCGTCGACCGGGAACTCCACCATGTCGTCGGCCAGGTCCGCGTAATTGCCCGAACAGACGTGGGTGCCAAATCTGACGTCCTCGGGGACTGCTTCGGCCACTCGCGAGAGACACTCGTGGGCCAACTCGCCGTGTGGTGACATGCCCAACCCCGGTTCGTCGAGTTGGATCCATTCCGCGCCAGCCTCGACCAGTTTTGGGACTTCTTCAGCGATGAGGTCGGCAAAGTCGAGGGCCAACTTCTCGATGGAGTCATACGCCTCCGTGCTGGCGAAGGTGGCCAGCGTGAACGGGCCAGTGATCGTCACCTTTACCGGTCGCGTGGCGACCGTGTCCACGAACTCGAAGTCCGAGACGAGCCACGGCTCGGCAGTGGACACTTCCTCAGTGACGCGTGGCATGCTCGCGTTCCAATTACTTCCATCGTCATCCCCGCCAGGCGCGTCGTATCCAGTGACGACGTTCGTGAAGTAATCGACCATCCCTTCCCGCCGCATCTCGCCGTCGGTGACGACATCAAGACCCGCCCGCTGCTGGTCGAGAACAGCAGCGCGGGTCGCATCGTTCTCGGCTTCGGTCCTGTCGGCCTGCTCGAGGTCGCCTGCCGCAACACCCTCGCGGACGTAATCGAGCCAGTCTGGCTGTGGATAGCTCCCGACGACGGTCGTCAAGAGGAACTGCTCGTGGTCGTGGTGTGGGGGCCGGAACTGCTCGCGGGTCATCTGATGATGGGTACGCGAGCGTCGGCACAAAAACCCTTCCCGGCTTAGGCCTCGACTTCAGCCTCGTCTTCGAGGTAGTACTCCTCGATGAGGTCCTCGTCGATCCGGTTAAGTTCGGCTTTCGGGAACATCGAAACGAGTTCCCAGCCGATCGAGAGGGTTTCTTCGATGTCTCGGTTATTGGAGAATCCCTGGTCGACGAACTCGGCCTCGAAGCGATCTGCAAAGTCAAGATACGTGTTATCACGTTCCGAGAGGGCTTCCCGTCCCACAATGTTCACCAGGTCCCGGAGGTCCTCACCCTCGGCGTAGGCTGCATAGAGCTGATCCGAGAGGTCGCCGTGGTCCTCGCGGGTGAGGCCCTCGCCAATCCCTTCGTCCATCAGTCGGGAGAGACTTGGCAACACGTCCACTGGCGGCGCAACACCCTGGGAGTTGAGACCCCGGTCGACGTAGATCTGTCCTTCGGTGATGTAGCCGGTGAGGTCCGGAATCGGATGTGTATCGTCGTCACCTGGCATCGTGAGGATCGGGATCTGGGTAATCGATCCCTCCTGGCCCTCGATGCGGCCGGCCCGCTCGTAGAGTTGGGCCAGGTCGGTATACATGTATCCCGGGTACCCACGTCGGCCCGGAACCTCCTCGCGGGCCGCGCCAATTTCCCGAAGGGCCTCACAGTAGTTGGTCATGTCCGTAAGGATAACCAAAATGTGATACCCCTTCTCGAAGGCCAGATACTCGGCCGTGGTGAGGGCGAGTCGCGGCGTGATCGTCCGTTCGACGGCCGGGTCGTCCGCGAGATTCAAGAAGAGGGTGGAGCGTTCGAGCGCGCCGGTGCGCTCGAAGTCCTCGATGAACTCGTTTGCCTCTTCCCGGGTGATCCCCATCGCCCCGAAAACGACAGCGAACTCGCTTTCCTCTCCACTTTCCTCTTCCTCGGGCACGGTTGCCTGCCGGGCGATCTGGAGTGCCAGATCGTTGTGTGGCAGGCCCGATCCCGAGAACAGCGGGAGCTTCTGGCCGCGGACAAGCGTGTTCATGCCGTCCAGGGCCGAGATACCGGTTTGAATGAACTCGCGGGGATACTCCCGTGCGAACGGATTCATCGCCGCGCCGACGATATCACGTCGTTCGTCCGGCACGATCTCCGGGCCGCCGTCGATCGGCTGACCGGACCCGTCGAGGACCCGCCCGAGGAGCCCTTCGGTAACGGGCATTTTGAGGGTCTCCCCGAGGAACCGGACAGAAGCGTCCCGGCCGATCCCTTCGGTTCCCTCGAAGACCTGGATGGCGACGATGTCGCCCGATGTCTCCAGTACCTGGCCCCGCTTGACATCTCCATCCGGCGTTTCGATCTCGACGATCTCGTCGTAGCCGATCGGTTCGTCGGTCTCGACGAACACCAGCGGACCGCTCACGTCGGTGATAGTTCGATATTCCTTCATCAGTAACGCGCCTCCAGTTGGGCGGTGATTTCGTCTTCGAGCTCCTCGATGAACGGGTCCCAGTCCTCGGTCGTGTTCATGCGATTGAGGCGTGGCAGCGCATCGACCGAACTGATCTCGTCGACCGGAACCCCAGCGTCGAGCGCTTCGAAGGCCGCCTCGTCAAAGGTCTTGATTGCCTGCAACATTCGGTAGGTTTTCTCCGGCGTACAGGAGGTGTCGACCTCGTGGAAGGCGTTTTGCTGCAGCCAGGCCTCCCGGATGTATCGAGCGATCTCTAGCGTGAGTTGCTGATCGTCGGGCAGCGCGTCCTTGCCGACCAATTGGACGATCTCCAGGAGTTCGGTCTCCTCGTCGAGGATGTCGATCGCCCACTGGCGGAGTTCCGGGAAGTCCCTGGCCACATTCTCCTCGTACCACGGGTCGAGTTGGTCGCGGTACAGCGAGTAGGACTCGTTCCAGTTGATCGCCGGGAAGTGTCGGCGCTCGGACAGATCGGCATCGAGCGCCCAGAAGACATTAACGATGCGCAGCGTGTTCTGCGTGACCGGCTCGGAGAAGTCGCCACCTGGCGGGGAGACCGCCCCGATAACCGACACCGATCCTTCGGTGCCGTTGACGTTCTCGAAGTAGCCGGCTCGCTCGTAGAACTGGGCCAGCCGGGAGCCGAGGTACGCGGGATACCCTTCCTCGCCGGGCATCTCTTCGAGCCGGGAGGAAATCTCCCGCATCGCCTCGGCCCAGCGCGAGGTCGAGTCGGCCATCAGCGCGACGTTATACCCCATGTCCCGGAAGTACTCGGCCATCGTGATCCCCGTGTAGACCGAAGATTCCCGAGCCGCGACCGGCATATTCGAGGTATTCGCGATGAGCGTCGTGCGAGCCATCAGGGGGTTCCCCGAAATCGGGTCCTCCAGCTCTGGGAAGTCCTCGATGACCTCAGTCATCTCGTTGCCCCGCTCCCCACAGCCGACGTACACGACGATGTCGGCGTCAGCCCACTTCGCAAGTTGGTGCTGGGTGACCGTCTTTCCGGAGCCGAATGGGCCCGGAATCGCAGCCGTGCCACCTTTGGCAAGCGGGAACAGCCCGTCCAGAATCCGTTGACGGGAGATCAATGGAGTGGTTGGAGTCTGCTTTTCCGCTGCCGGCCGGGCCGTCCGAACCGGCCACTCTTGATGCATCTGGATTTCTTCGCCGGAGGAGAGCTTGGCGACGGGTTCTTTGACGGTGTAGGACTCGGCCTCGATCTCGGTGACTTCACCACCCTCCGAATCGGGCGGCACCATGATCTTGTGGTCGATGGAGACCGTCTCCTCGACGATGCCGACCACGTCGCCCGGACCCACTTTTTCGCCTTCTTCGACAGTGGGTTCGAACTCCCACTCCGTGTCGAGGTCGATCCCCGGGGCGTCGACTCCGCGGTCGAGGAACGCACCCATCTCCTCCTCGAGGATTTCGAGTGGGCGCTGGACCCCATCGTAAATCGAGTCCAACAGTCCTGGTCCGAGGTCGACCGTGAGCGGTTCGCCCGTCGACTCGACGGGTTCCCCCGGCCTGATACCCGAGGTCTCCTCGTAAACCTGGAGCGTCGTCACGTCGCCTTCGATCTCGATGACCTCGCCCATGAGCCCTTCCTCGCCGACGTACACGACGTCGTTCATCTGGGCGTCGAGGTCCGTGGCGGTCACGACTGGACCGCTCACGCTTTCGATTTGACCGTGTGCTGTAGTCTGCGTACTCATTAGGATTCCTCCTCGTCCATCAGGTCGATTCCGATCGCCCGTTTGATCTGATCGCGAAGTCCGGAGGCTCCGGCCGTGCCAGCGCCAAGAGTCACGACCGTCGGCTCGATACTCTCGGACACTGTTCGTCGGGTTCCAGCGGAGAGATAGTCCAGGTCTTCGGCGTGCATGATGATGATGCCGATGTCCTCCCGGCCCATCACGTTCGTGACAGCCTCGTCGAGGCGGTCGGCTTTTTGATCGTCTCTCACGTTTTCGAACTCGTGGACCCCGGCGAGTCTGAACCCAGTCGTGAAATCGGGGGCACCGATGACGGCGATTTCCTGGCTCATAGCATCACCAGTTCGGATTCGATAGTTGCCCTGCTCAGCCCCGTTTCCTTCCCGTGGGCGATTGCCCGGATGTTGTCGACCTCCCGTTCTTTCGCCAGGATGTAGGCCAATACCGGACAGACCGAGAGTGGATAGACGTGTGAAAGTCGATCCGAGTAGGAGAGCAACGCCTCGTCGATGGCTCGCTCAAACACGCTAATATCCGAGTCGGCCTGCAACGCGTCGATGGCCGATTCCAGATCATCCTCGTACCGACTGTCTCGAATGTGGTCGATTAGCTGGTCGGGATCGGAGACGAGGGTGCCGATCTCCGACCGGGAGAACAGCCGTCCCCCTTCGATGAAATAATCGGCTGGGTCAATATCAGCCCCCGACCGGGCGATCCGGAGATCGTTCAACACGTTCCGGAAGTCGATCTCGGCCTGCAGGAACTCCTGGTACAGTTCCATCGGGCCGGTTTCCTTTTTGGCTTCGTAAAAGAGGCCCTCGTAGTAGGCCCGATCGATCGCGTTTTCAAGCGGCATGAGGAGGCCCGAGTCCTCGTACTCCTCGAACGCTGCCTCGATGTTGTCACCGAACATCGTGTCTTCGATCCGTTCAACGGCCGCCTCGATATCTGCGGCTGCGATCAGTTCGTCCAAAAACTCGGGGTCCAGTTCACCCGCGTCGATGAGGTTTTCCCGGATCTCCTCGTCGGTGGCGCCCGAATAGTGGCCCCGAAGAACCGTTTTGAGGTTCCAGGCGTCGAACTTCCGCAAGTAGCGGGCGACAAATTCGTACAACCGTCCCTCCGAAAAGCGGAGCAGGTCGTCGAACTCCCGGGCCAGGTTCTGGTTCAGGGCGTACTCGATGAGTTGCACGCCACTGTATCGGGCCCCAAGGTCGTTGATCTCCGCCTGGTAGGGCGATTCCTCCATGTACCGAGCGATACCCCCCAGCCCCATTCCGAGCAACTTCCGATAATCGTCCTCGTCGAACAGCGATGCCCGCCGGTGTCGAACACGGGAGACGACGTACTCGTAATTGGCCGAGCGACTACTCATTGCTCCTCGAAGAGCACGTCACTGAGCGCTTTCAGGTTCTCGTTCCAGACGGTTTCGAGCACCGAATCGAATGTGTTGTCGACCCGAAGGCGTCCGTCGCGGCCTTCGAGCACGACCCCACCGAGACAGTCCGTTTCCCCGGCGAGTTCAAAGCCATCGTACTCCGCAAGGATCTCCGTTACCAACTCCGTGTCCGCAGAGCGGGTGTAGACCTCTGCCTCCTCGAACTCCGACGCAGCGTCCTCGAGGAGGTCCCGGACCAGCGACTCCCGTTCCGCCGTGGGAAGGTCCGCGATGGCTTCTTCGACTCGCTCACGGACGGTGGCCAACACGTCTCGCCGGGCCTCCAGGCGCTCCTGTTTGGCCTCGAGGGCGCCACTGGAGAGTCGCCGTTCGCGCTCTTGCCCGATTTCGGCCTCGACTTCTCGTTCGGCCGTCTCGCGGATCTCCTCGGCCTCAGCTTCGGCGTCAGCCAGGATCTCCTGGGCCGTTTCGTCGGCCTCGACCAGGATCTCCTCGGCCTGGGCTTCTGCTTCCGCCTGAATGTCCGCGACGACCGTATCAAGACTCATTGGTTGGCGACCTTAAACGACGAAGATCGTTACGAGCGCGAGGATCACGAGCGTTTCGGGAATCACTGTCAGAATCAACCCGATCCCGAACAGATCCTGGTCCTCGGCGATCGCGCCCATTGCCGCTGCACCGATACTTCGCTCTGCAATCCCCGCGCCGAGCGCGGCGAGTCCAACAGCCAATGCGGCCCCGGCTGTTGGGGGGATAGCTGCTTCCTGTGCGACCAATCCGACGGCGTTTGCAAGTGTGTCTAGCATTGGTTACTCAGTCCGTGGTGGTGTAATGACGAGTGTATCCGAACGGATGATAGTTCGCTCCACCGCCCTCATAAAACTTCCCAAAGAATTCAACATACTCGAGACGGACGGCCTGCAGTCCGGCACTTGTGATGCCAAGCGCGAGCACAAGGAGATGGCCCACGACCAGGACCAAAATTCCGCCGAGCCAGCCTATCGGGCCCATATTAATGAGCCCCTGGAACAGGACAGTTGCCCCTTCCGGTGCGTGGGCGTGGCCCCCGATCACGAGAAAGTGGAACAATCCCTCGGGATCTTGATATGCGCCGAAGAAGAGCAGATTCACGACGAAAGCCATCCCCGCTTTGGCGAGCAGGACCGCAGCAATCCGGGTGTACGAGAGGACGTTCACCAGGACGTTGAGACTCTCGAGGAGGCCCAGGGCACCTTCGCCGAGGACCAATAGCCCAAGTCCGGTCGCAGCGAGCACGAGGCCCACCAGACCAGCGGTGGCAGGGAAGCCGCCGAATCCTAATGCAAAGGCCACCTGGTCGCTCGCGATGGCTGCTCCCGACGGAAGCGTGGCCTCAGCACTGTTGAACACCGTGAACAGTAGATCGGGTTTCGCACCCGCCGCATGGGTGCTGAAAATCCACAGCCAGATCCCGCCCATCAGCACGATCCAGGACCCCTTCTCGAAGAAGGCGTCTTTGATCCCGTGGGAGAGCAAGTTGACGAAGCCGAAAACGTAGCCGGCTGTCAGGTGCAAAAGTCCCACGAACAGCGTCAGAAACAGCCACGCCTGGGCATAGGCGAGGAAGTTCGGCTGGAGTCCCTTGTGGAGCGGCGGGTGGCCAGCCCAGAGAACGTCACCGAGTCCGTGCAGGCCGAATATTTCACCATAGAGGATGCCAAAGAGAATCGTAAAGGCCCCAGCCCAGACCGCGACCCCACCCAGACTCTTGAGTCCGTCACTCTCGACCCGGGTGACGATGAGATAGCCGATCGTTGCGTACAAAATCCCGTATCCCACGTCCCCGATCATGAATCCGAACATGAGCGGGAAGGTCAGCAGGATGGCGATGGTTGGATCGAGTTCCCAGTAGGTCGGCTGGTTGATCGCTTTGACGAGTACCTCGAAGGGTTTGGCCAGGCGGTGATTGTCCAGCAGGACCGGGGGCGAGTCGCCCGATTCGAGTTCAGCGGACCCCCCATCTGCGGCCACGTCCTCGGTTTCGGTCGATTCCGGTCCCGGTTCGTCTGGCTCATGAGCCTCGTGTGAGGGGGCATAGTCCTGATGGGCGGCTACTTCGATTTCATCGACGGCGACGTGGCCGTCAGCGGCCTCGGTAACCGTCTGTTCGAACGTGTCATATTCCCGCTCGGGAATCCAACCTTCGGCAACAAAGGCGTGGTCCGAGGTCGCAAACCGAAGGGGTGCTTCGCGTTTTTGCACGTCGATGAAGAGCGCTTCCTCGACCGCCAGCAGAAATTCGGCGTGTTCCTCGCGGGCCGCCGCCAGTTCCTCCTCGATCCGCTCGAGTTCCGCCTCCAACTCCGTTCGGTTCTCCCGCAGAGTTTCAGCAGCGTCCAGAGGATCACCCTCGCCATCCGGCACTTCGTATTGCGTGAAATCTACGCCCACGAGGACGTCCTCGAGTGAGACGTCATCCGGATGCGCAAAGACCGCGAGCACGTCGTCACCGGTAAACACCTCAAAGGCCTCGATGGTGTCGGCCTCCTCCAGTGCGGTTTCGACCGCGTCCTGGTCACCAGTTCCGGCCATGACCGAGAGAGTTTCGTATCCCCGGAGCAGATCAAGGTCGATCCCCAGGTCGATGAACGGCTGCAGCGAGCCGAGATCGTCCTCAACATTCGAGAGGTCCGTTCGAACCGTGGCCCGCTCGTCGTCCAGTTCGGTCACTGACTCCCGGATCGTTTCGAGTCGTTCCGGAACCGTCTCCCAGTCGAGGATTCGGCGGTCCTCGATGTCCCGCTCTGTCACGTCCAACATCGACTGCAGTGAACGAACTGTCACGAGATTGTCCGCCGCGTCATCGGCCCCAGTGAGGGGGGTTCCCGTTTCAAACCCCTCGATCTGGCCCTCGTATTCTGAGAGGTGGACGACTTCGAGGTCGTGGATGGCTTCGATGACGGGCTCGATGACCCGGTTCGAGCCCGTCACCGAGACTTTGCTCATACGCTCAGGTCTGAGCATGTACCGCCTCCGTGAACCGTTCGAGGGCGAGTTCGACTGCCTCGTCAATGCGGGATTCCGCCCGTTCGACGAGTTCATCGCGTTCCTCGCGCCCCGTCTCGATGATCGATTCGCGCTCGGCTTCGATTTCTTCGCGGGCCGATTCGAGTCGTTCCTCCCGGTGTGCCCGGGCCTCGGATTCGGCCGTCGAAACGAGCTCTTCGGCCTCGGATTCAGCCTCGGAGATGATCTCCTCGGCCTCGTTTTGAGCCGCCTCGACCCTGGAATCAGCCTCGCTTTCGGCCTCTTTGATGGCTTCGAGAACCTCTGGTCTCGGCATTCTAATTTCTAATTGGTGATACCAAGACCCCATATTTGGGGTTTGCGAAAATAGTGCGACTGCCCGCTCCATGGACCCGAATTGTCCCGATAGCCGGGAAAGCAAGCGCTAAAGGGAGACAGTTCCCAAAAGCGAGTAATGGGCGTCCTGGAGGACAAATCACGAGCACGGGTATTCTATAAATACCTCTCGAAGGTGTACGACCAGGTCAACGCCTTCGTCTTCACTGAGCCGATGCGGGAAGAAGCCCTCGAACTCCTCGGTATCGACGAGTCCGACAGCGTGATTGACGTGGGGTGTGGGACCGGATTCGGCACCGAAGGTCTTCAAACCCGGACGTCGGACATCCTCGGACTCGACCAGAGCCCCCACCAGATGGCCAAGGCTCGCGACCGGTTGAACGAGCGCGAACTCCTCGGATTCTCGATGGGCGACGCCGAAAACCTTCCCATCAAGACCGACGCCTTCGACGCCGCCTGGTCCTCCGGGTCGATCGAGTACTGGCCCAATCCAGAGCAGGGACTCGCGGAAATGCGCCGCGTGGTCAAACCGGGCGGTCCCGTAGTCGTTGTCGGCCCCTACTACCCGGACTCCTGGATCGGTCGCCGGATCGTCGATGCCATCATGCTCTTCTACGATGAGGCTGAGGCCGAGGAGATGTTCCAGGCCGCCGGGTTCGAGGAGACCCAACACGAGGTCATCGGCTCGAAGTACAAGTCAAACCTCGCTATCGTCTCCATCGGCGTCGTCCCCCAGGACTGACGTCTCGACTCGGCCGATCGTCCGTCCGTTTTGGGACAGTTCGACGGTAAGTTCGTCCCCTGCCGTCGGAACCGGAACGTTCGAATCGCTAATCGTGACCGACGCGGTTTCGCCGACGGTCCATTCGGGGTCCGCAGCCGAGTTGAACGGTCCGGTGGGCCCGGGCGCAAACCCCACTGTGGAGAAAAACGGTACCGGCGGCTGTTCGGCAAGCGGCGTCCCGTCGACCGAGATGGTGACGCTGAGATCCCGGACGTCGATCGCGTCCCCACCGTCGTGAGTCATGCGGATTTCGCCATCGGCAGTCGCCTCTGCCGAGAGTCGAGTGAAGGCCGCAGGATCGTCCGCCGCCATCGCCCCCGCCGGACCACCCAGCGCGGCGGTCCCGACGGTGGTAACGAGGATGGCGGCGAGCGCGACGGTTATCGAGGCGAGCAACAAGGTGCCAAAGACGGGTGAGAGGGCGCGGGTCACAGGGTGGCTTGGTCCGTCCTTATGGGATAAACCTCAGGCACCCTGCGGACCCCAGGGCCTACTCAGGCTGGACCCCCAGTTCGAGGGTTTCCGTTCCCGTTTCTGCAGTCACATTGAACGAAGTTGGTGGAGTGAGCAGCCAGACTGGGGACTCGTCTGCGGTCCCAATCGGGGACCCCTCCACCTGGATTGTCGCCGGTTCGGAGACGCCAGTCTGATTCACGACCTGTACTCGAAGCGGCGAACCTGGTCGTGGCTCCGACATCTGGAGCGTCGAGTTGTTGACCGTCGTCGAGGGGCCCGACATAACCGGCAAACTGGAGAGGCTTTTTTCCTGCACCTCGCGATAGACGTTCCCCGAGGACGTATCGAGCAGGCTGTTCAGGACGCCATGTCCGTGAGAAAGTTGGAAACGAAAGACGTCCTGCCCGACAGTATTGATGCTCACGTCGCCTTTATTTTCCCACGCCCACGGATAGAGCTCAGCGATGCGGCTCTGGGCTGCGTCTAAATCAACCCCACCGACTGCGTCGTCGCGGGCGTCCGTGCGCATGACTTCTCGATTGTACGTGCCGTCCCGAATGGCCGAGAGTGCCACACCGTTTTCGCCGACGCTGACGAAGATATCGCCGGTGGGGTCCCCACCGGTTACCGCAGTCCCGATCTCGCCGGCCACCGGCCCCGTGTATCGAAGGGTGTCAGTCTGCTGGGCGGCCACTCGATCCTGAAGGGCCGGGTGGTCCTCGGCGAGGGCCTCGTAGGTTCGCAGGGTATTTTCGAGGGCGTTGGCTTCCTGGTTCACTTGACCGACCGTCGAGAGATACGTTTCAGGTCCGATCTCGCTGGTCCGGTACCGGTCCCGTGCGACCTGTTCCCGGTGGGCGAGTTCCTCGACGCGGTCCGCATTTCGGTCGAGTGCCTCCCGAAGCACCCGCTCCCGATCAGGGTCGTTGGCCGCCAGTCGATTCTGGACCGCGTGACTATCGAGTATCGCTTCGACTGCACCCGATTCGGCCTGCATTGCGTCGGTTACTGAGACCGAACCAGCAGTGATAGCGCTCTCCTCGACGGTGTCGAGGGTGAGGCTCCGCGTGGTGTTTGGGCCGACCTCGACTGGCTGGAACACGGATGGGTCTTCGACCGACGGGTGTACCTGCCCCGAAGTGGCGGCCCCAGCGGGACCCGCTCCGACGGCCAGGCTCGCCCCCACCCCGAGGACCAGGAGGGCAAGCAGGACCGACCGAAGCGGGCGGGTCATGTTCCATGATTCGATTCCCCTGCTCAAAAACGATGCGGAGGAGCACACAGCGATTTGATCCATCACCAACGGTGCTTCGAACCCTCCTGGGGACTGGAACGGCTTTTGTACCAATAGAAAGGACTTTGCCCGTCGGCGGGCCACCTTATGGCAATGCGATGGGCCGTCCCTGTGCTGGTCGGAGCCCTCCTTGTACTCTCCCTTGCAGCCACGCCGGCGGCTGCGACCCCGACACACGATGAGACGACATTTGTGGTGGAAATCCAGGAGAACGGCGACGCCGTCTGGACGGTCTCCACCACCTACGTCCTCGAAAACCAGTCGGACGAACAGGCTTTCGAAACGGTTCGCAGCGATCATGAATCGGGTGCCGATCCCAGTCCCGACCCCGCCCTCTTCGAAGCGGCAATCGATGCCGTCGCGGCCGAAACGAATCGGGATATGGAGTTGACCGGGATCAACCGCTCCAGCACAGTTCGAGACGGTGAAAACGTGAGCTATGGGGTACTCAGACTATCATTCACCTGGACGAACTTTGCGGTGGTCACCGAGGACAAGGTGTCGGTCGACGCCGCCTTCGCCGGGGGTTGGTTCGGGGACCTCGCAGCGAACCAGACCTTGCTACTCGAACCCCCGGCCGAGTATCGCCACTTGCGGGCCAACCCTTCGACAGACATCGTGAACGGTGGCTTGCAGTGGGAGGGACCCCAGACGTTCGAAGCGAACGAACCCACTGTCGTTTTCGAGGCCTTTGAACCACCACCCCCCGGTCTCGAGGCGCTCCTGTCACCAATGGCCGCAGGCATTGGGGGCGCGATTCTCGGTGCAGCACTCCTCTTCGCCTGGCGCCGAGACCTCTTCGGCCGGTCTGGGGACGAGGCTTCCGCACAAGCGGCCGAACCCGGGGACGATACGACCGAAATGGGAGCGGCAGAGCCTGAACCCGCCACGCCCGAGTCCGGGGCTGAAGAACCACCGGCCGAACCGACACCGGCGGTCGACACGGAACTATTGAGCGACGAGGAACGAGTGGAAGACCTCCTGCAACAGAACGACGGTCGGATGAAGCAGGCCAAAATCGTGGAGGAGACCCGCTGGTCCAATGCCAAGGTCTCACAACTCCTCTCTGCCATGGCCGAGGAGGGGCGGATCGAAAAGCTCCGTATCGGCCGCGAGAACCTCATTTCGTTGCCCGACGAGACCGAGGAGTAACCGTATCACAAGGGTAAAGCGCCGGCACGGCAAATTGGCCCCCAATGAAGATTCTGGTCACCTTTGCCGAGGTGGCAGCCGTCGCCGACAACTTCGAAATCGAAGACGGGGCCGTTGACGAGCGATACCTCGAGTACGATCTCAACGAGTGGGACGAGTACGCCCTCGAAGAGGCCGTCTCACTACGAGAGGAGGGAGTCGCCGACGAGGTCGTGACCGTCACGATCGGTCCGGAACGGTCAGAGGACACCATTCGCATGGCCCTCGCCAAAGGAGCCGACCGGGCGGTCAGAATCTGGGACGAGTCGCTTGCGGACGGGCCACTCGAAGACGTCACGACCAGGGCGGCGCTTATAGCCCCAGTTGTCGAGGAAGAAGACCCCACACTCGTGCTCTCGGGTGTCCAGGCAGCCGACGATGGTTACGGCGCGACAGGCGTGGCTCTGGCCCGGGTACTCGAGAGCCAATGGGCCGCGGTGGTGAATGACCTCACGTTGGACCTGCCGAATAACACCGCCCGCGTTCGCCGGGAACTCGAAGGGGGTATCGAGGAGCTGACCCAAATCAACCTCCCGGCCGTGCTGACGATTCAGAGTGGTATCAACAATCCTCGATACGCCAGCCTCCGGGGGCTGCAGCAGGCCCAAACACAGGAGATCGATCTTCGGACCCCGGGCGATCTCGATATCGAACCTGAGTCCCTGAAACCGGGGCTCACCAGGGGCAAACTGGCCGAACCCGAACCGAAAGGTGACACTGAATACGTCGAGGGCGAACCCGACGATCAGGCCGAGGCGATCGCCGGTTTGCTCGTCGAGCACGGGGTGGTCGAGGAATGAGCGACGTCCTCGCCGTCGTCGAACATCGTCGGGGCGAACTCCGCCCCGTGAGTTTCGAACTCCTCACAGCCGGCCGAGACCTCGCTGCCGCGATGGACGAGGAGTTGCACGTCGCCGTCATCGGCGGCCCAGTCGACCGCTATGTAGACCGACTCAATCGGGCGGGCGTCGACGTGATCCATACTGTCGATAACGGGGCGGAGTTCAACCACGACGTGTACGTCCAAACAGTCGATGCGCTCTGTCAGACCCTCGAACCAGGAGTGTTGCTCACGCCCCATACGGTCAACGCACTCGATTACGTCCCGGCAGTTGCAATCGACCGGGAGATGGCCCTGGTAACCGACGTACTCGAACTTTCAGTCGAGGACGACACGCTTCTCGCGACCCGCGAGTTCTACGAGTCAAAGGTGACCGCTTCGATGGCGGTCGAGGACACCCCGCGGGCTGTGACAATCCGCCCGGGTGAATGGCCGGCCGCCGAGGGCATCGCCGAAACCGAGGTCCGATTCTTCGAGTTCGAGCCCGACGACGAAAGCATCAAATCGCACGTAGAAGGGTACGAAGAGGCCGGTTCGTCCGAAGTGGATGTTACAGCCGCCGACTTCCTGATCGGGGTCGGTCGGGGGATCGGCGAGGTCGAGAACCTCGCCCTCATCGAGGACCTTGCCGAAGCCGGAGACGCCACGATCGCGGCCTCCCGCCCACTGGTCGACAAGGGCTGGTTTGAGACTGGCCGACAGGTCGGCCAATCGGGGAAAACAGTCTCACCGGACGTCTACCTCGCGATCGGCATCTCAGGGGCCGTCCAACACGTAGCCGGGATTAAAGGCGCGGACACGATCGTCGCAATCAACACTGACCCCCATGCACCCATTTTCGACATCGCGGATCAAGCCATCGTCGGGGACCTTTTCGAGATTGTCCCGGCACTCACCGAGCAGGTGCACACCCAATAATCGACGTGCCGAGGCCTCGCAATTCGTTTAAAGCGGCAGTGCCAAGAACGCTTCAATGGAGTACGTCGAGGCACGCCAGAACGTCATCGAAGCGCGGCTCGAGGAGGTGGTCTCGGCGGTCGATCCGGACGAACTCGAGGACGAGCTCGCACACGTCGTCCTCGCAGGCGGCAAACGAGTGCGGCCGACACTGACCCTCTTGACCTGTGAAGCTGCGGGTGGGACCGTGTGGTGTAAGAACGGTTCGGGCGAATCGGCCTCACTCGGTGCAAACGGTGAAACCGCCTTGGACTTCGCCGTCGGCGTCGAACTCGTCCACAACGCCTCCCTGGTGGTCGATGATATCATCGACCGGTCAGAGCTCCGACGCGGCAACGAAAGCGCCTGGGCCGAGTACGGTCACGGCCCGGCCCTAATCACGAGCGACGGCCTCCTCGGCGAAGCGTTTGAGCTTTTTTCCGCCGATGCACGAGCCCTGGCATCGGTCTCGCGGGCTCTGGTCGAACTCGGGGAGGGTGAGGCCGTCGAACTGGTCGAACGACCGAGTTCCGAAGCCGAGTACATGGACCTGGCACGTCGAAAAACGGGGGCGCTGTTCCGCACCGCGGCCGAACTCGGGGCTATCGCCGCCGACACCGACGCGGCAACAATCGACGCGTTCGGGGAATACGCCGAGCGTGTCGGGATCGCGTTTCAGATTCGAGACGATGTCCTCGATGCGGTCGCTGACTCCGCGGACCTCGGGAAACCGACAGGACACGACGATACGATGGACCGGCCTTCGATCGTCCGCGTGACAGGCGAAGATCCAGAGACCCTTACAGAACGAGCGCACATGGAGGCAGATGCGGCCCTCGCGGCCCTTGATCGGGTGAGCGCAGGTGACGAGGAGGCGATCGGGTATCTCGAAGATCTAGCGGAGTTCGTGGTCGATCGGGATCGCTAATCAGGCCTGGGTACCTGTTTTCGGAGTCCGGTGTGACTCGACGACGGCAATTGTAAGGGTACTCAACACACTCAAGAGCGTCCCCGCCGTGAGCACGGCCGCCAGCGTGGCCAGATCCACAGTCCCGAGGAAGAAGGCGCTCATCGTGTGGAGAATGGCTCCGATCGCGAGAATGTAGACTGGTGCATTGAGGTACCGCCAGTGGAATCGTCCAGCGAGGAACTCGTCGGTGATCTGGCCCAAACTGGTGGTGAACGCGGCGGCGGCGAACCACCTGATCGCACCATAAAAGAGGGCGGCCAGCATCGTCCCGACGTCGATGGCTTCGTCCACGCGGACGGTATCCAGCGTTTCCACACCTTCGACCCCGCCCACCACGAGCAACGCCGCGGCCACGATATACGTGATGAGCGTGACGCGGCCTGTGTAGAGGCTCCGACGGGCTCGTGACACCCAGTCGTCGATCGCGTTTTCCAATCCGAGCCCTCGGACGAGTGCATACAGACCCAGCGCACCAGACCCCAACCCGAGGACGGACCCCGGCAGCCCCACCATATCGGCCAGAATTGCGAGTGGATAAATGAGCAGCAGAACGCCCAATGGCACGAGGATCGTCCCCCGGGTCTCCGGGTCGTCCAGCACCTGTTTGATCGTGTAGTACATCGATTCGAGGTCCTGTGCCTGTCTGACGACGACCCGGCGGACGGAGTCGATCTGCACCCGTGACCGGATGACCGGGATCACGCTTTCATCCTGGGCTCCGTCAGTCACCACGATAACACGGACCGCCTCCTCGGCCTGCAGTTGTGCCAACACCTGGTCGAGTTCCCGGCCGACAGCACGATTTGCGGCCACGTCACCCCGCTCTTCGCCGGTGACGGCGGCGACTTCGACCGCCTCGTCCTTCCCAGCGAACCTGTCGTGGAGGTGCACACCTTCGAAAAACACGTTGACGTCACTGTCCTCGGGGTCGGCTTCGGCCAGTGACACGGCGGCGTGCTCGATTTCGTTGCGACCGACAACCGGTGTCGGAATCCCGGTCTTCCGACCGAGGTCGTCATCGAGGTCCACACACAGGACCAACAACATCGGGCGAAGATACGGGTGGGTTCCGGTAAGAATCTTCGGCCCGTAGGTCGGGAGTCAGAAGCTGGCCGCTGACCCCCTCCAGGCGGCCTGAAGACGCTACCGGGCCCCTTTTGGGGCATCGTACCGAAATACGGCGCATGCTATCCCGGGGCTGTGAACAGTGTGCGATCGGCGGCAAACTCGTGCTCTTCGTGCACGGGTACTGTGATCAGCGCGATTGTTTTTACTGCCCGCTCGGGAAAAACCGGAAAAACGTCGATCAGGTGTTCGCGAACGAACGCCCGGTCGAAACTGACGAGGACGTCCTCGAAGAGGCCCGTAAAATGGACGCAATGGGGAGTTCGATTACGGGGGGTGAACCCCTCGAATCGATGGACCGGACGACCCACTATATCTCACTTCTCAAAGAGGAGTTCGGCTCGGATCACCACATCCACCTCTACACGGGGATCACCGGCGACCGTGACACCATGCAGGAGTTAGCGGCTGCCGGATTGGACGAGATCCGCTTTCACCCGCCAGTCGGACTCTGGGGCAACCTTCATGGAACCAAATGGGAGGAGATTTTGTCTGTAGCCCGCGAGGAAGGGCTGACACCGGCCTTCGAAATCCCGGGGATCGAGGCCGAACCTGAATTCCTCGAATTCATCGACGAGGGCGCCGCCGATTTCGTCAACGTCAACGAGTTCGAATTGAGCCAGGGGAACTACCGGCGGATGGACGAACACGGCTACGACAGACGGGAGAACCACATGAGCGCCGTCGATGGCAAAGAGGAAGCGGATCTCTCCGATCTGGTCGCCCACCCCAACGTCTACTTCTGTACGAGTACGTTCAAAGACGCGGCCCAGCACCGCAACCGGCTCAAACGAACGGCGACAAACGTCAAGCGGCCCTTCGAAGAGCAAACTGATGACGGGACGCTAGTCTATGGGGTCACCGAGGTGGAACCGAGCCGTCTCACGGACCTTGGGGTCCCCGACGAATATTACGAGGTGACCGACGAGCGGGTCGAAATCGCCTGGTGGTTGCTTGAAGAAATGGTCGAGGAGGGGGATCTTGAAGAGGGCGCCATCGTTGAACAATACCCGACCTACGACGGGCAGGTCGTGGAACGAACGCCGCTGTGAACAAATTCAGAAGATCGTGGCGTCCCGGTAGACCGAGATCCCCTCGTTCGTAATCTCGTACGGTTTGGTCTCTCGAGAGTGGTTCGCGTCCCGGATCTTTTGGATTTCGACGGCCATCCGGGTTTCCTGGAAATCTTCCGGTCGCACATATTGGAGAACGAACACGGCATCCGTGAGGTACTCGATAATGCCGAACCGGGAGGCATACGGCGTGTTTTCAGCGGCCTCGCTCGTGACAAGTGTCGTCACGCCGCCCGCTTTGAGCGCCCTTGCGAAATCGTAAATCTCCGTGCGCCGGGTCGCCTGGTCGTCATACATCATCTCCAACAGCGACACCGAATCCAGAACGAGGCGGTCGGCCCCGTAGTTCTCGACCAGTCGGGGCAGTTCGCTTCGAATGCTCGTCAGACTGTTGGCCATATCAACCGGATCGAGGTCGAGGACGGCGAGTGAGCCCTCCGCTGCCGCACCCTCGAAGTCCCAGCCCTTCTGTTGGGCGCTCTTGTAAATCCGGTCGCGACTTTCCTCCAGCGTAATGAAGACCCCTTTACCGTCGGACGCGAGTGCCTCCTGCAGAAACTGAAGCGCAAAGGTCGTTTTCCCGGTCCCGGCACCCCCGATCACCGAGAGTAAAGACCGCTCCGGGACCCCCTCTTGGATCATCTCATCCAACCCTTCGATCCCAACCGTGACACGCGGGGTCACTGTCTGGTAGTCCCCTTCCTCGAATTCCGTGGTCTCCTCCTCTCCAACGTCGAATCCGAAGGATTCCCCACCCTCGACGTCGATGTCGAGGGCCTCCTCACCACTCGTTTCGAACGACTCCGATTCCGGTTCAGGGGTCCCAGCCTCGGATTCGAGATCAGCCATCGCCTCCGCCCAGTCCGATTCCGGCTCGGCCGCTGTGTCGTCCTGTTCTGCGGGCTCATCGAGCGCTGTTTCGTCCTGTTCTGTGGGCGTCTCGGCCACTGAATCGTCCTGTTCTGTGGGCGTCTCGGCC
>NZ_JAZKRK010000016.1:0-45958 GCF_036626455.1 Halodesulfurarchaeum sp.
GGGACCGGATCTTCCACGAGAACGAGAACCCGTTCCTCGCCGACCAGTTCAACCAGGTCGACGCCGGCGAGGACGAACGGCGAGAAATCACGGATGGAGACCCAGCGATCATCCTCTCGACGTCCGGGATGGTCACCGGTGGCCCCATCATGTCGTGGCTCGAACACCTGGGACCGCACCCGGATTCAACCATGGTCTTCGTCGGCTACCAGGCCCAGGGGACTCTCGGGCGACGTATTCAGAGCGGTTGGGATGAAGTGCCGCTCTCAAAGGGTGGGGGTCGCAGCGAACGGGTCACCCTCGACATCGACGTCGAGACCGTCGACGGGTTCTCCGGTCACTCGGATCGCCAGGGCCTCGAAGACTTCGTGAAAACGATGAACCCCCGGCCGGAGAAGGTCCTCTGTGTCCATGGCGATGAGCGCTCGACACAGGAGCTTTCCTCGGCACTGTACCACAAGTACGACATTCGAACGTTCGCCCCGAAGAACCTCGAAACGTTCCGCTTCGTCTAGTTAGTCGAGTGTTTCGGCCGGATCGACCACAGTCCCGGATTCTCCGTTGATCCCAACTCGATCACAGAGATCTGAAAGTGGACACGCCTCGGGATCCTCAAGACAGACGGGATCGCGGGCCGTACAGTATTCCCGGCCGAATTGGATGCTCGTCGTGTGTCCGTACCCACATTTCTCGGGCGGGAGGTCGGATTCGAGGTCAGTCCGAACTGTCTCGTGGTCCGCGTCAGGTGGCGCGATCCCGAGTCGCCGATAAATCCGATGCACATGCGTGTCCACGGGAAACACGCCGTCCCGACCACCAGCGAAAAGAAGGACACAGTCAGCGGTTTTCGGGCCAACTCCCTTGAGTTCCAATAAGGTATCTCGAACCTCGACAGCCCCCTCCTCCCTGACGTACCGATCAAAAGCCTCGGCACTCCCGTACATTTCGAGGACGTGGGCTGCGACTCGCTTGATGACAGCTGATTTTTGGTTGTGGAGGCCGCCCGGTTGAATGATCACGGCGATTTCGTCCCTGTCGGCCGCGGCAAGGGAATGAGCGAGCGCTTCGTCCCCAAACTGTTCCATGAGGGCGTCGTGGGCCGGCTGGCTCGCCTGGTCGCTCGTATTCTGGGAGAGAATCGTTCGAACAAGTGATTCGAATGCCTGTTGGCTCCCATAAGAGGTCTGCCAGTACAATTCACCGAGCCGGTCGACAACCGCTTCAGCTCGAGTCCCAGGCTCACTGGACGCCGGGCTCACTCCCGCTGCCTCCTCGTCGTTTCCCTCTCCACCAGCGATATTGTGAGCGGGTTCACCTGATTCGGTCATGAGTCAAACGCGGTTTGGATCTGGTTCATAGCTTTCTCCCGGGTCTTATTCGACTGTGAGAGTAACTATAAGGTCGGCTCCATCGGCAAGCGCCTCGACGAAGTCCCGGTCCATATCAGTAGCCGCCCCATCCGCCTCGACCAGAATCGTTCGGTCGTCGACGTAGTCACTCGTTCGGCCGACCATACTGACCTCGTTCTCGAACGTGAGTCGTGGATCGCCCCGGCCACTGATTGTGACGGATTGACCCGCTGCTTCGAAGTTGGCTGTAATCGTTGCCGTCTCGTTCTGGGCAGCCTCCACGAACTGATCCTCGAAATCCGCCGGTGATCGGTCAGCCCCGATACCGAGAATACAATCGCCCGCAGGCGTGAGAAAATCCTCAGTCGTCACTTCGAAGGTGCTCTCGTGTTCGGCGCGGACGTTTTCGTGTCCGCTGGCGAGTACTCGATCCTCGATGACCATGTAGCCGTGCTATCGGGTGGGGACGTTTGAGTGGTGCTATTCGTGGCCGAGCGGTCCCGAGAACGGATCGGGGAAAGAAAGAACGATTCGGGTCGAGCAAATCACCCTTCGCCTGCGATCGGGACCGGATCAGCCGAGACAGTGATGGTGATTGCACCACACGAACACTCGTAGGCGTGTCGCAGACCCTCTGGAGTCCGCATTGATAGCTTGCGATCGCCGGAGGCCAGATCGGCGCCGCAGCGGGTGCAGGTGAGCGCAAGGTTTGGGTACATATGCAGAACTACGGGTTGGAGCACCCTGAATGCCACCCAGGTGCGCGGTGAAAGTGAAAGTAATCAAAGCCACAGCGAAACACTTAATCACAGTGGTAGGGTATACCGATTTACCAGAAGGTCACGAGTGTTCGCGCATAGCCCGACAAATGATCGAAGGTTCTCACGCGATGGGTACGGATCGACGAGCCGTCGCTATGCGAACGTCGTGACAGTATGGAATCGAGGGCCAACCAATGGCAGAACAAGTTGAAATCACAGTATCGAGTGCGGACGAACTCATCACGGACGAAGAGCTTCAGGAAAAATCAAAAGGCCAACTCATCAAAAAGGCTGGCCAGTTTCGGGACCGCCGGAACGAACTGAACCAGATGGCGAGCAATCGCGCATCCAAGCGCGATGAACTGAACGCCAAAACCCGAGAGAAAGTCGATAGCGCCCAGGAACACCGAGAGGTCAGGGACACGCTGAACGACCGGGTTCAAGCGCACAAATCGGTGCGAAACGAACTGAACGCGAAGGCAAACGAACTCTTCGAACAGGTCGAGGACATGAAGGCCGACCTCGAACTCGACGAAGGGAAGGACCTAGAGGATCTCAAATCCGAGATCGAGGACCTCGAGTTCAAACAGCAGACCGAGGTGCTCTCGACCGAAGACGAGCGAGAACTCATCGAGAAGATCGAGGAAAAACGCGACGAGTACCAGGAACGCAAGGCCAAACTCGACCAGAACGACGACCTCGAGGAGTACGTCGAGAAGGCAGAGGAGGTCCGCGCGGAAGCCTCGAAACACCACGAGAAGGTCACCGAACTGGCGGACCGCGCCCAGAAGCACCACAACAAGATGATCGAGGCCTACCGCGAGGCCGACGACGTTCGCGACCGGGCCGACGAAACCCACGAGGAATTCGTGAAAGCCCAGGAGGCCGCTGACGCCCATCACCAGGCCTTCGTGGAAGTCCAGAAGCGATTACGCGAACTTGACAAGCAGGAAGAGGAGGAACGCAAGGACCAACGCGATGCCAAACGGGAGGAAGCCCGCGAAGAGGCCGAGGAGATCTACGAGCGGTTCAAAGAGGGCGAAACCCTGGACACCGAGGACCTGCGAAAGCTTCAGAAGAGCGGCCACCTCTAAATCCGCCGCTGACACCGGACGTTTTTATTCCGTCGGAGCAACGTCACAACCGAATGGAGACTCTGGTCGTGGCCATCGACCAAACGGGCGATGTCCCCGCACACACCGGTGTGTCACTTCCGGTTTCGGGAGCCGACACCATTTCGGAGTTGATCCTCGAGTTGGGGATGGCAGACCCGGAGGACTCGATGGTCAACACACTTTTGGAAGCCGTCGCCATCGGCAACGAAATCGAAGCCGAGGGTGACAGGGCCACGATCGCTGTCCTGTCAGGCAATACGGAGGGAGTTGTCCCGGCCGATCAGGCCATTGCCGAACAAGTCGACCAGTTGCTCGCGAGCCACGATCCGGACTCGGCGATTGTCGTCATCGACAGTACAGAGGACGAACGACTCCTGCCGATCATCGAGAGTCGGATTCAGGTCGATTCGGTTGATCGGGTCGTCGTCCGCCAAGCGCGGGATCTCGAATCGACGTATTACCTCCTGAAACAGTTCCTCGCTGACGAGGAACTTCGGGGCACAGTGCTCGTTCCAATCGGGATCGTCATGCTCGTGTTCCCGGCCATCCTCATGCTGAGCGACATCGCGGTGGCAGTGGGCTCGATCACTGCTGTCATCGGGACCTTCCTTCTCTACCGCGGGTTTGGCATCGACGAACGGCTGTCAGGGCTTTCCAAACAGGCACGAGAGGCGCTTTACTCGGGCCGCCTCTCGATCGTCACGTCGGTAATCGCCGCCGGCCTCGCACTCGTGGGCATCTTCGTTGGCGTCCTCGGGATCTCGGAACTGGGCTTAGACAGTCTCCAGTTCGTCACTGGAATGGCGTTTGCCTACTACAGTGTCCCGTGGATCGCCCTGGGAGCGATCGCGGCCACAATTGGCCGCCTCGTGGACGAACTCCTCCGTGACAATCACCTTCGAATGGCCTCCCTGAACCTCCCGTTCGGCGCACTGGCCATGGGCCTGGTCGTTCGAGGTTTCGCAGCCTACTTCCTCGAACGGGCGAACCTCATCGATGGGATCGTGATCGAACCGACCAGTATCGGTGCCATCACGATCCGGGGGGTCACGTTGGCACCCGAACACCGGCTCGGTGTGTTCGTCCTCCTTGGCATTGTCGTGAGCCTGCTCGGCATCTGGCTCGCCTCCCGATTGAGCACGGAACAGCCAGCAGAGGCGGAGACCGCATGACACCCCTTCAGGCCACCCTGCGGGCCAAGCGATGTTTCCGGCTCGATGCGGACTATCAGGTATGACCAACGGAACGTGGGTGAGTTTGTTCTCAGGCGGAAAGGATTCTGTGGGTGCGTTCTATCGGGCCCGAGAGGCCGGCTTGGACGTGGATCGACTGGTCACGGTCCATTCAGCAGGCGATTCGTACATGTATCACGTCCCTGCGACCGAACTTGTCGATCTGGCCGCCCAAAGCATGGGTGTCTCGATGACGGCCGTCGAAGGTCCTGGTGTCTCGGGCCACGACTCAGGCGCTCAGGGAGACCGAGAGATCGAACCACTCGAAGCAGCGCTCTTGGAACTAGACACAAACTCCCGCGCGGGGCTGGCGGGGGTGACCGTCGGTGCGATAGAAAGTGAGTTCCAGTCATCCCGGATCGAAGCAATGTGCCGACGGCTGGGGATCGACATGTACGCCCCGCTCTGGCACGAACCGCCAGTCGAACTCGGTGAGTGGTTCGTGGAGACGGGTTTTGAAATCCGGATCATCAAGGTCGCAGCCGCCGGACTTGAACGATCGTGGCTCGGGCGAACCCTTGATCGAGCGGCGCTTTCAGAATTAACGGAGTTACACGAGGAGTACGGGGTGCACATCCTCGGAGAGGGTGGTGAGTTCGAAACCCTCGTTACCGACGGGCCACATATGGATCGGCCACTCGAGATAGAGTATTCGAAAACCTGGGACGGAACGCGTGGCCACCTCGAAATCGAATCTGCCCACCTGCGCTGAGTTATTTCGGACTCGAAATCTCGGTATGCGCCCCGATGAGCGCACCGGAGAAGTCGATGTGTTCGATACAGGTCTGTTCGTCGATGATCGAATCCCGGACCTCACAGTTCCGGATCGTTGCCTGGGGGAAGATCACTGCATTGCTCACGTGAGAGTTTGCTATCTCCGCGTTGGCCATGACATGGACGTTCTCCCCGACGGAGGTATCCTCGAGGACAGCGGTATCAGCAATGACCGTGTCTCCATCGAGCGCCCAGCGAACGGCATCGAGATAGCTCTCCGGCGTCCCGATGTCGAACCAGGCCCCGTCGAACGTGAACGCATGGACCGGGCCACGGTCCTGGAGCCACTGGATAAACCAGCCCGGTTCGTCCGGGTTGTTGTCCCCTTCGAGATACGTCTCCAACAGCGACAGCGAGTCGGCCGGGAAGGCGTAGGTCGCGATCGAGACGAGCGTACTCTGTGGATCATCCGGCTTCTCCTGAAAGTTCGTGACCTCGGTTTCGTCTAGTTCGACCAGCCCGTACGATTTTGCTCGCTCACGGCTTCCCACGTCGTAAGCGGCGATAGTCGGAGTTCGCCGTTCCTCGAAGAAGTCAGCAAAGTCGCTCACGTCGAAACTGATGAGATTATCACCTGCGAGAACGAGCAGATCGTCTTCGATCCCTTCTCTGTCGACCAGTTGGGCAAGCGCTCCGATAACCCCGAATTTCTCCGATTCGGCGGTTGTCTCCTCGACGGAGAGAGTCGGTTTCTCGTAGTCGGTGGCCGCCAGGTGGGCTCGGAAGTCCTCCGCAAACCGTTCGTTGGTGCTCACGAAGACGGTCTCGACGCGGTCATCGGCTTCGAGCGCCGAGAAAATCCGGTCGATGACCGTCTGCTCGCCGATCGGGAGAAACATCTTGGGCCGGTGTTTCGTGATCGGCCACAGGCGGGTTGCATAGCCCCCCGCAAGTACGACAGCATCCATATCCCTACCCTCCCGGGGGTTTCCTAAGTCATTTTTCATCCGTCTCGACGCCCCAACGGCATTTCGGGAGTCGGTCCGACACACCCAAGTCGTGATCAGGGCTCCTGAGAGTCGCCTGATTCATGATCGGGGACGTCGGGAACATCCTCGAGTGGCGCTTTGACCGCCCGCTCAGATTCCGTTCGGGGTTCAGGTCGCTCAGATTCTGGTTGGGCGCCAGGTCGCTCAGATTCTGGTTGGGCGCCAGGTCGCTCAGACCCCGTTCGGGGTCCGATGCGAAAAGTTTCCCCGCCTTCCGCGTTAGTTTCTGGATCTTCCGTAGCCGTTAGGCCGAACACGGTTCTGAGCCACATGAAAAACTGCGAACCAGTCATGATTCGCTCCACTCGGATTCCAACCGATTCCGCAGCGCTTCATTCATCGCAGACACGGGTGCCTCGACACCGGTCCAGCGTTCGAATGCCGCTACACCCTGGTAGAGGAGCATCCAGGCACCGTCAATGGTGGTCGCGCCTGCGGCAGACCCATCCTGGAGGAATCGTGTTTCTAGCGGCGTGTATACGGCGTCCATCACTGCCAGGTCCTCGTGAAACACCGACGCAGAAACTGGTGACCGGTCTTCCTCCATCCCGACGCTCGTCGCATTGATCAGCAGGTCGGATCCAGCTGCAAGCTCCGGAACCACATCGAGGGAATGACCAGTCCCACCCAGGTCCGAAGCCAAAGACTCGGCCCGGCTTGCGGTCCTGTTGGCAATGTGGACCGTTGCACCAGCTGATACGAGCATATGCCCGATCGCTCTGGCCGCACCGCCAGCACCGACGATCACCGCCGTGCCTGCACCAGGATCGACACCGTGGCGCTCCAATGCTCGCCGAGCCCCCGCAGCGT
This sequence comes from Halodesulfurarchaeum sp., assembly GCF_036626455.1. NCBI lineage: Archaea > Methanobacteriati > Methanobacteriota > Halobacteria > Halobacteriales > Halobacteriaceae > Halodesulfurarchaeum > Halodesulfurarchaeum sp. The sequence goes on from NZ_JAZKRK010000016.1 coordinate 7,031, forward strand.
CCGTATTGTCGCCGGTCGGTGGGTCAGTCGAGAAATCAATCATATTCACGGCCCCGATCGATGCAGCCGTCTCCGAAGGGTCGACGACCTCCATGACCGCCTCTTTGAACGGAATCGTCACGTTCAGCCCGTCGATTCCAAGTGCAGCCGCACCCTCGATCGCCTGGTCCAATCGCTCGGGGTCGGTTTCGAGCGTGACATATCGGGCGTCCAAGCCCCGGACCTCATATGCGGTTTCGTGAAGGCCAGGGGAGACCGAATGAGCGACCGGGTTCCCGATCAGTCCGTAAACGTCCATATTGAGCGGTCGGCACGGGTCGGGTTAAGCGTTGTCGCTGTACCCCCGTTCGCCCCGCTTGTCGGGACCCCTACTCGGAGATACGAGCCGGGAGGGCAGCCCAAATCGTCTGGCCCGCCCGCTCAAAAAGGGTCTTGAGCGCGGCCCGTCGCATGGCAAAGAGCGCGGTCCCGAGGACCAGATACACCCCAGTGTAAACGAGGAGCAACTCGTAGCTCGAAAGCGCCAGGGTGACCATGTCCCGAATGATGAGAAATTCGATGACGACCTGGGAGACGAACAGGATGAGCAACATGATAGCTTCGCGAACGGAGATCTCGAAGTTCACCAGAATCGCCAGGGCGAAAAACGACTGGGCTGCAGTCAACCAGATCTCGGCTGCCTGTTTCGCGTCGAATGGCAGCACGCCATATTGCCCGTTGGCAATCGAATACACGACTACGAGAGTCCCGATCAACAGCGTCCACTGGTTGAGTTTCGAGGAAATAAGTGCGTTGAAGCCGGCGGTCGACCGGGCCTTGTTCACCAGATAGACAACCACGATCAGTTCGGGCGATTCGGAGGCCAGGGGTGCAATCCACTGAATCATGAAGAAAGACGGGACGCCGATGTTGGTGCCGATCGTTTCGAGACCGTGTGCAAACGGCTCGACAGCTGTGAAAATCAACAGCCCTGAGTACGTAAAGAGAGTGATAACAGTCAGAAATCGGCGCAATTTCGGTTGTGCCTGCAGGGCCGCTGGAACACCTACGTGTTCCTCCGTGGGTTCGATATCGCCCCGTAGCACCACGAGAATGTAGGTCACATAGAGGCCGACCAGAATGACCATATCCAACGCATCGATCCCACCGAAAAGTGGAACGAAAAAGGCCCAGAGGGTCGCAGCCATCAGGAAGACGATATCGAGAGCCAGATCCTTGTCGACCGACACGGCCTCGGCAAGCACTCCGGCCCGGTCTTTGACCGACGGATCGAGACTGGAGCCCCGACGATACACGGTAAACAGGGCGATTCCCGCCCAGCCGATACCGATCAGGATTCGGTTCGCACCAGTCATGTTTGCCACCGCCAGGTTACCGGCCTCGATGCCCCGAGCCGTGCCGGCAAAGGCACCGGCATTCCAGGCATACAATGCGTCCACCGAGTATTCTGGGGCGACAGCAAGCACCGCCAACACGGCAATGGCGAATGGCCGGGGCACGTCTCGCTCGGCCGTTTCAGCCGCCCAGGCAAGAAGAAACGCGGCCCCGAGTACTGACAAGCCACTGATCAGGACCGTGATGTTTGTCGAGAGGTGCTCGACACTCCGGTCAGTAAAAAGGGTCAGGAGCCAGTAGCCAAACCAAGGAACCGTCAGCCCGATCGCACCAAGGAGGGCGCCGATCGTTTGCCGATTCATCGCATCCACCCGGGGTAACCCCTATCGACCGAATGCAAAAGCCAATAGAAACGCGCCAACCAGTCCATTATTTGTCTCTATTCGTGTGTTGCCGCCACCCCTTATAAGACACAAGATGTTCCTAATTGGAGGAGATGGGCGGTCTGACCGTGATTGGGGCCACCGACCCGTCGAAATCCGGGTTCGCCGTGGTTACGGCAGTTCAGAACCTCACACACCCGAAATCCCCCAACTGAGGGAAAGATTGCTTCGAATCGGGGGCTCAGTCGGTGTATTCGATCGTCGCGTCTCTCGCTCCGTTTTTGACGCTCTCGATTCCCCGTTTCGCGCCCTGTTTCGAACTATATCCCTCCCCGCTGTCGGCGATGATGTTGCCATTCGGGGCGACGAGTCGCCAGCGCCACGCTCCGGCTGAGTCCTCGTACACTTCGAAGGTCTGGGTTCGCGCCATTAGCGTTGTTCACGGCCGGTCCGCACTTAACCCCATTCCACAGCGACATTGGGCTGGCGCTTCGACGCGCTTAATCGAAGTGGTCTCGTTGGGTGACGCGTGATCGGAATCGTCGTTAGTACCGCGGATCAGGCCTCCGTAACCATCGGTAAGCAGTTGCGCAAGGTGGCAGACTGGACACAAACAGAGGCAGGGGTATACAGACGTGAGGGGTTCGAACTCCGCGAGTTCGACACACTCCATCTCGAACTGGACGACGTCGCCCGTAAGTTCGACGACCCAGAATACATCGTCGTGGCATCAAAACACTCGGGCGACACTGGAGCGCTCCTAAGCGCCCACTTCACGGGGAATTTCGGAGCAGCCGAATACGGCGGGTCGGATCGGGAACTGATCGATCCAGCCCCAGGGGCCCTCAAACGAGTTATTCGGGAACTCGAAGCCCTCGCGCCGGCTGACTACGACGTGACGATGGAATGCACCCATCATGGCCCGACGGATCTGGGCGCGCCAGGGATGTTCGTGGAACTCGGAAGTGGACCCGACCAGTGGACGGACACAACGGGAGGACGAGCTGTCGCCGAGGCGATTCTGGAATTGGAAGCCGTGGAGCCAACAAGTGACCGAACCCTCGTTGCATTCGGTGGAAACCACTACGCGCCCCAGCCGACCCGTATCCTGCTCGAAACCGACGCCGCAATCGGCCACGTCGCAGCCGACTGGAGCCTCGAGGAACTCGGCGATCCCGAAGCCAACCGAGATGTTCTCAAGGCGATGTTCAAAAAGAGCGAGACGACAAACGCCCTGATCGAGGGCGACTGGCCGGCGGTTCGGGCCGTTGTCGAGTCCCTGGACTATCGGGTCGTCAGCGAGACGTGGGTCCAAGAAACCAGCGGCGTCCACCCCGATCTCGTTTCGAGGCTCGAATCGGAGCTGGGTTCGATCGAATCCGGGCTTCGGTTTGGAGAGAAATCTGCAAATGATCCCGATATCGAAGCGTTACCATCGGATCTCATTGCGGCCTGTGCAGCGATCGATCCAAAATCGACTGTCGAGACCGTCGCGGCTCACAGCGTAGCCTATCAAACAACCGAGAACGGCAACCGGGTTGGCGAGCAGGCTGCGTTCAGCGATACTGGGGCCTATGACGGCTTGATAGACGCTCTCGCCGAATTGCTCGAACGGGAGTATGACACCATCGAACGCACCGATTCGACGGTTTCTGCGGAGCGGGCAGTGTTCGATCCGGAACGCGCAGCCCAGCTGGGCGTCCCCGAGGGGCCGCTATTTGGACGCCTCAGTGCCGGGGAAACGGTTACTGTCGATGGTGAAACGATTTCACCGACGGACGTGCACAGTCTGGAAACGCGGCGTTTCGAGGTGTGACGCCCGCATGACGGAGAGGGGAAAGGTAATTAACCTCCATCGGTTATCGATACCCAAGATGGATTCCATCGTCGAGGAAGCAATCGACGAAGCCGAGACCGGGGCCGGGTCATCAGAACCCGAACCGGAGCTCCACCCGACAGGAGAAATGACTGATGAAGAACTCGAGGCCGTCCTCGAGGACCTCCAGACCGAGATCACCGTTGTGGGGTGTGGTGGGGCCGGGAGCAACACGATCAACCGGATGTTCGAGGAGGGCATCCATGGAGCCGAACTCGTTGCAGCAAATACAGACGTTCAACATCTAGTCGACATTCAGGCCGACCAGAAAATCCTGATGGGGCGCGAGAAGACCCAAGGTCGTGGTGCAGGATCCCTCCCACAAGTTGGGGAAGAGGCTGCACTAGAGAGTCAAGACGAGATCCGAAACAACATCTCCTCATCGGACATGGTGTTCGTGACCGCTGGACTGGGCGGTGGGACCGGAACCGGGTCAGCACCCGTGGTCGCAAAGGCGGCCCGGGAGATGAATGCCCTGACAATTGCTGTGGTCACGACGCCATTCACGGCCGAAGGCGAGGTTCGCCGGACGAACGCGGAAGCCGGTCTTGAGCGTCTTCGAGATGTCGCGGACACGGTCATCGTCGTCCCGAACGACCGGTTGCTCGACTCCGTGGGGCAACTTCCGGTCAGAAAGGCCTTCAAAGTCTCTGATGAGATCCTGATGCGCTCAGTCAAAGGTATCACAGAACTGATCACGAAACCAGGACTGGTCAACCTGGACTTCGCGGACGTTCGCACAGTCATGGAGAAAGGCGGTGTCGCCATGATCGGTCTGGGCGACGCAGACTCGGACAGCAAAGCCCAGGCGTCGGTACAGGAAGCCCTTCGCTCCCCGCTTTTGGACGTCGATATTGCCGGGGCCAACTCCGCACTGGTCAACGTTACTGGTGGACCAGAGATGTCGATAGAGGAAGCCGAGGGTGTCGTCGAAGAGATTTACGACCGGATCGATCCGGACGCACGGATAATCTGGGGGACCTCAATCAACGAGGAACTCGACGGCCATATGCGAACGATGGTCGTGGTCACCGGCGTTCAATCCCCGCAGATCTACGGCCGACAGGACGAGCCGCCGGCACCCCAAGAAGTCGAAGAATTCGATTACGTCGAGTAACCGAAGTCCCCGGCATTTTCAATAGATAGAAAAGCACCCATCCCGAACACCTGTTCATGGACGTACCTTACACATTGAACGCCTACACCCGAGTGCTCAAGTTGGCAAGCACTCCGGACTGGGAGGAGTTCTCCCGTATTTCGCTCATTGCAGCGGCCGGGATTCTCCTTATCGGCGTCATCGGCTTTCTCATCTTCCTGGTCATGAGTGTCCTGCCGGGGGCCTGATCATGTCGATATTCGCCGTCAAAACCACGGCCAGCCAGGAACAGACCGTCGCGAGCATGATCGCAAACCGGGAAGAAGACAAGGTCCACGCCGTTCTCGCCCCCGAATCGCTGACGAGTTATGTGATGGTCGAGGCCGAAGATACCGGTGTGCTTGAACGAGTGCTCGAAGACATCCCTCACGCCAGAAGTATCGTGCCGGGAGACAGTGGCATCTCCGAGGTCGAGCACTTCCTCTCACCGAAACCAGACGTTGAAGGAATCGCAGAGAGCGATATCGTCGAATTGATCGCCGGCCCATTCAAGGGCGAGAAGGCCCAGGTTCAGCGCATCGACGAGGGCAAAGATCAGGTGACAGTCGAACTGTACGAAGCCACGGTTCCCATTCCGGTTACGGTCCGCGGCGACCAGATCAGAGTCCTGGACAGCGACGAGCGGTAAACTACCCTCCCCTACTTCGCTCGGGGTCTAAGGACCCGCTCGCTCGTTGAGGATGGGGCCTCCGCCTTGTGTTGGTGAATTTGTCAGTCAGCCGTCGACCCGTCCTCGGAATCGAGAGCTGATTCGACGGACCGCGTAATCCGTTCTCGCCACCGTATCGCATCAGAATTAGCTTCGTAATGCCTGACGTATTCGGCACGGGTATGGTCCGCAAAGGCGTGTTTGATCGCGAAGAACCCCGCAGGCACCGGTTCGTTACATACCTTGCAGGTGTGACTCTCGTGCTCGTCTCGCTGGTGGGCGAGTACGGACTCGACATCTTCGAAGTCCGCCAAACAGCCCTCGATAGCACAGAGCCAGCGTGACATATTCCCTCTTTGGCCCGACGCGCCCATAACCATTTCCCACCGCTCCACTGTCCACCATTCCACAAGCGACAAATCACCGGCTCCCGAAAGACGACTGTGCCTGAAACCCGCATCGACCCACACGTCAAAATTCTCGACGAACAGGTCGTCAAGCGGGCCAAAACCCGCGGAATCGATGTGTTGGTCTATGCCCCGCACTTTACACGCCTTCCGACAGCCCGCCGCCGGTCAAAGCGATTGAGCGATGAGGACCTCCTTGTCGTCCCGGGCCGTGAGATCTTCACCGGTGGCTGGCAAAACCGCAAGCATGTCCTCGCACTCGGCCTGAACGAACCGATTCCGGATTTCATCCCACTCGACGTAGCGATGCGGGAACTCGACCGACAGGACGCCGTCGTGTTGGCCCCCCATCCCGAGTTCCTCACGGTCAGCCTCGAAGAAAGTGACCTCCAGACCTACGAGTCACAGATCGACGCATTGGAGGTCTATAACCCGAAACACCTCCCACATCACAACGACCGGGCCCTCGAATTGGCCGAGACCTACGATTTCGAGGTCTTTGGCTCCTCATATGCCCATCGACGAACGACAGTTGGGGAGGTTTGGACTACCATCGACACGAAAATAGAAACCGAAACTGACCTCTTTGAGGCGTTTCGATCGGATCGACAGAAACGGGTCGAACACCGATCGACACAGCGCCATGACATTCGCCGAATGGCCGAATTCGCCCACCTTGGGTGGGAGAACACCTGGAAGAAGTTCGACCGATTGCTTCTCTCAGGCACCGAGGCAACACACCCGCGTCATATCGCTTATGAGGGGCAGTTCGATGACGTTTCGGTGTATTGAGAGGCTCTTTCCGCCGATAGTTCCTGAGAGGCCTGTGAGCATCGGTCGTTCCTGAAAGTCCTATCACCACCGTTCGTTCACTGCTGAACCCACAAGTTCAAGCGCCTCATGGGCGACTTTGTCTTTGATCTCAGTTCGGGTCCCATCGTATTCCTGGTGAGTAACCGTCGTTTCGCTTGTCCCACGACCCCACTCTCCGGCGTAGGCCACGCCAATATACACTGTTCCGACCGGTTTTTCCGCTGTACCACCACTCGGCCCAGCGATGCCCGTCGTCGAGACCGCCCAAGTCGTCCCAGCAGCGTCCCGCGCGGCTTGGGCCATTTCGCGGGCGACTGGCTCGCTGACCGCGCCGTACTCCTCGATCGACTCCCGCGAGACGCCGAGGGCGAGTTTCGCCCGGTTTGAGTAGGTCACGTACCCACGGTCGTAGTACGAGCTCGAACCGGAGACATCGGTGACCGTGGAACCAATGAGACCACCGGTGCATGATTCCACAGTCGATAGCGTCTCACCAGTCGCCTCCAGCAACTCACCAACCCGGACCGCAACTGAATCTTCGGCTTGTCGGTCCATGTAGATGCTCGACGGCCCGTAAGCAAGAATCTATGGCCGGACTAGGGAGAGAATCGACGAATACACCCGGCTTCGTGCGAAGTGAGAACATGGACGAAATCGAGGTCGAGGCCGTCGAGTCCCTCGAACCGGGCGTTGCAGGCGGGACCGCGGAATACATCCTCTACGGTGGTAAGGGCGGTGTTGGGAAGACAACAATGGCTGCCGCGACCGGTCTCGCGAGTGCCTTCGATGGAACGGCGACGCTTGTCGTCTCGACCGATCCGGCCCATTCGCTGGGTGACGTATTTGGCACAGCGGTTCCAAATACACCGACGAAACTCCGGGAAGACGTCCCATTGTACGGTGTCGAAATCGATCCCGACGCGGCGCTCCAGGAGGTCGGTGTGTTCGGTGACGAGGGATCGATGGGTGGTATCGAGAGCCTGCTCGGTGACGCTGGGATCGACCCCCTCATGGACGGCCAATTTCCCGGGGCCGACGAGGCCGCTGCGATGCAGCTGTTACTCGATTACCTCGATGACGAGCGCTTTGACCGCATCGTGGTGGATACCGCACCGACCGGGCACACGCTCAGACTCCTCGAACTCCCGGAGTTGATGGAGACGATGGTCGGGCGAATGGCCGCCTTTCGGGAGCGATTAGGCTCGCTGGGGGACCAGTTCGCGGGCCTCTTCGGAGAAGAGCCGGAATCCGAAGAACCGAATCCGGGACTGAAAGAACAGGCAGCCCGCATCGAACACCTCCGAGGGCTCCTGCAGGACCCCGGCAAAACTGACTTTCGAATCGTCACTGTCCCGGAAGAGATGGCCGTCGAGGAGGCAAAACGGCTGGACGGGCGATTGCAGGAATTCGAGATTCCAGTCTCAACTGTCATCGTGAATCGGGTGATGGAACCCGTCGAGGAAATTGTCCCGGAAGTGCCAGCGGGAGAATACGTGTCGCCCCATCTCGGCGACTGTCCGTTTTGTGCCCGACGCTGGGAGGTCCAGCAGTCCGCGCTCGAACGGGCCCAAACCCTGTTCATGAACTACGACGTGAAACGGGTCCCACTTTTCGCAGATGAGGTACAGGGTACGGACATGCTTCGACTCGTGGGCGCCTGTCTCGAGTAGTTACTATTCGTCAGGCACGAGCAACACGCGAATATCGTTGACATTGGTGCCCGTCTGACCCGTCAGAACAACTCGATCCCGCTCGGTGAGATACGCGCCAGAGTCGTTTGCGTCGAGGGCTGCCTGCGCGGCTGGTCGGTCGATGTCGGTTAGGTCAACAAGGGCGCCTGCAGCATCACTCGCACCATCGATACCGTCGCTATCGACGGCCCCGACAATCGTCGAGCCATCGATCGAAAGTCCCGCAGAGAGGGCGAACTCCTGATTCGGCCCACCGGAACCGCCGCTTTCGACGGTCACTGTCGTTTCGCCACCCGAGAGGACCGCAGCAGGGGGTTTGATCGGCGTGCCAGTTGCGCGGATTTCGTTCGCAATCGCGGCGTGGGTTTTTGCCGCTTCGCTGGCCTCACCTTCGACCATCGAGGAGAGGACAAGCGGTTCGTAACCCGCGTCTTCAATAACCGCTGCCGCCGCTTCAATGGCCGTCATTCCGTCAGCGATAACATGGGTCCCCACCTGCTCGAAAACCGGATCTCCGGGCTTGGGGGTGTCTTCAAGGATTCCGTCCACACCGGCCTGAATCCGTTCCCTGACTGGTTCGGGAACGGTCAAGTCAAACCGGTCGATGACCGCCTGGGCGTCCTCGAAAGTCGTCGGATCGGGAACTAGGGGGCCACTCGCAATCACGTCCAGGTGGTTGCCGACGACATCGCTGAGGACCAGCGAGACTGTCGTCGCAGGCGCCGCCTTGGCAGCAAGTTGGCCACCTTTGAGTTCGGAGAGGTGCTTTCGCACGGCGTTGATCTCCCGTATTGGAGCCCCGCTGTGGAGGAGTTCGTCGGTCGTTTCGATCAAGGCTCTGAGATCGATCCCATCAGCGGGGGCCGGCATGAGCGCACTGCCACCACCAGTGATCACCCCGAGGATAAGGGTGTCTTCGTCCGCGGCCGTGGCCCGGTCAAGCAATTGGCGCGTCGAATCGACGCCACGCTCGCTCGGAACGGGGTGATCACCCGGCAAGACTGTCACCCGCTCGGTCTCGACAGGGTCATCGGTCACGATAATCCCCCCGTCAATCCGATCCCCGAGTTCAGCTTCTAAAGCCCCCGCGACCTGTGAAGCCGCATTCCCACCGCCCAAAACGATGAGCTCTCTGTAAGTACTCAGGTCGTACTGGTCAGTGCCGATCGTGAGTTCGTTCCCAGTTACCGTAACGGTCGACTCGATGACCTGCGACGGGTTGCTGGCCTCGATGCCAGCGAGAAGGCTCTCCAGCACTGTTTCGTGGGCCTCGCTCCGGGCGAGCGTGTCTCGGTTTTCGACCCGCGTCATCCGGCAAGCCCCCTGATGAGCGAGAACACCGCGTCGCGGAAGCTGTCCGGCAGAAATCGGGCCAATGTGAGATACTCCGAGCCAGTCCCCACAGTATACCGAGTCTGTGGGTCGGTCGAAACCCCGGCCTCAAGAATCACCGATGCGACCTGCCAGGCCGGAATCGAACTCATGCTCCCGACGGTTTCCCAGTCTTCGAGTGTCCGATAAATGTCCCCGTAAGCCTCGGTTCGGTCAAGGTCAGACAGGGAGGACTGGGCTGTGTCGTCGAACTGTGTCTCGACCGGTCCCGGTTCGACCAGGACCACATCGACATCGAAGGCGGAAGCTTCGACTCGCAATGCATCGCTCATCGATTCGAGCGCCGCTTTCGAACTCGAATAGACGCCCATGCCCGGGGCGGAGAGTCGCCCGGAGACACTCGAGACGTTGACAATCGTCCCCCGTTCGGCTTCTCGCATGTGCGGAAGTGCCGCTCGGATGAGTCGATGGGGGCCCAACACGTTGACGTCGAATTGGTCCTCGACGAGTCGAGTCGGGACGTCCTCTGTGGGCCCGAACTGTGCGTACCCAGCATTGTTCACCAGACAATCGAGCCCTCCATTCTCCTCGATTACTTCCGCAACCACGGACTGACACTGGGCGGGTTTGGTTACGTCGAGTGTGCGTGTCAGCGCACCCCGGTCCCCGAGGTCCCGGATGGCCGACTCGTCTCGAGCGGTCGCGACCACCGTCCACCCCTCATCGAGAAAGGCTTCGGCCGTCGCCCGACCGATGCCCGAGGAGCAGCCGGTAATGAGTACGGTCCGTTCCATACGTTATCCTCACCCGGTTCCCAGTTAACGCTTGCACTCCGCAGCCGCACGATCTGCGAGCCGAACTGGTGCCGGGAGCTTGTACCCAGTCCCCAGAGCCCCAACAAGCCTAATAGTCGTCTTTGGAGCGACCTGATGACCAGGGCTCACGAACACCGGGTTCACGTGTCGAACAGTTGGGTTCGGAAACTGCCGAGTTTGCAGGGCGTATCCGAGAAGCGTTCCCGCCTCAGCGTCCACTTCCTCATCGGCCCGAATCGCCACCTGTGTCCCCTCTGAGAGTGGCTCCTCGAGTGATTCGGCCGGTGTGCCACAGAGGAGGTTTTTCGTGACGCCGATCGCGGGCACGTCGTAAAGAACACCGATATGTGTCGCGATACCCGCTTGCCGGTAGTGAATCCGACCACTCCCGTCGAACACAAGCAAGTCGGGATCGACGGTGAGCTGGGCCAGTGCATCGATTATCGGTTCGCCCTCACGGAACGCGAGGAGCCCAGGGATGTATGGAATCGAGAGGGGTGTCCGCCCGCATACCACCTCGAGGATCTCTCCGTTCTGGATGGCGGCGGCTGCACTCACAGCGGTGTCGTCTTCGAACGCCTGGTCGATCCCGACGACGATCGGGTCGTCTGCAGTAACCGATGTGTGATTGTCAAGGTCCGGCGTTTCAGTGAGAGTCACTGAGTCCGGTGACGGACATCCCTTGTCAGTAAAAATAGCCTCGCTGGACAGGCGACGCTGTTGGGCTTTCATCTCGGACCGTGACGCGTCCGGATCGGGAACGAATTCCGGGTTGACAGGAGTCATGGCACCGTCAGCGTCGCCGTCCGCCCCGACCGCGGCCCCCGATTTGTAGTTGTTTGGGCGCTCCCTTTCCCCGTTGCTTGAGGTACGAGCCATAGAGCAGGCCGATCCCCAGCCCAGCGAGGTGGGCGAGTTGGGCGACCCCGCCTGCACCAATGCCCCCGGCCGTACTCACCAGGACCGAGTAGCCCGCAAAGAGCGCCGTGGCGACCCAGAGCGGCATTGGGAGAATGAAATAGATGTAGATGCGGAGGTTGGGATTGAGCACGGTGAGCACGCCCATAAGGGCCATGATCGCCCCACTGGCCCCCAACACGGACGTGGTTCCACCCACGGCGACCGTCGCCAGCACCTGAGCCAGACCGGCGACGATCCCACTACCCACAAACAAGATTGCGAAGTTCTTCGACCCGACCTTCCGCTCGACAATAGGGCCGAAGAAGTACAGCACGATACTGTTGAACAGAATGTGCATGAATCCAGTCGGGGAGTGGGCGAAAATCGAGGTAACCCACGTCCAGACGTAGGCCAGGTTGTCCGAACTCAGTGTGAAAATCGCCCTGAAGAGGTCGGTCCCCCCAAGCCAGAAGGCAACGAACTCCAGCGGGAAGACGATCCAAATGATCGCGAGAAAGACGTAGGTCATGTTCCGGCGGAAGTAGCCCCCGATTCCGCCAGGCCCGGTCGAAATCCCGAGTCGAGAGAGGAGATTGCGACCACGTGAGGCCGAGCGCTCGGTCGTACTCGACCCGGAGACACTCGCGTCGAACCCCGAATCGAAGACCCCGCCCGGGTCGTCCCACTCACCGAGTCCCGGGCAGTCGTGGTTTTCGGGAAGGCGATGCTCGGAACAGAACGTGCCGCCACAGTGGCGACACTGGTATGGCATGCCTTCTTCCTGCCCACAGTAATCACATCGCACCATGAGCCCCGATATGACAGTCCTCGGGATAAAACTCCCGAACCGGGCCGCCCGGGTGGGTTTTTGGAACTGGAGCGCTTATTACGTCCCGTGCAACAGTCCGAGCGGGACCGACTGCTCGAACGTATCGAGCGGGACGGCGCCACCGTCGGAGCGTCCATCCCAGAGACCCTCTCAGTCGAGGGAGAAACGGTCGACCTCGCATCGTTCGTTAACCAGGCAGGCGGGGGACACCACCAGGAGAAGCGAGTTCAGAAAGTCATTCGCGGACTAAGAACGGAGCGGCAGCGACGGCGAAAGAGGATCAAAACGGGAGACATTTCTCTGGACGAAGCCGAGCAGCTAGCCGATTCGATTCTCGGTATCGATCGAGCGCTTACTGTACTGGAATCCGACGACGAGACCGATATCGAGGCCGAATCAAACCGAAATCGACAAGCCGATCGGAAGCGGTGGCTCTCGTTCGTCGAGCAGGTCACCGGCGACGGTGGGAGCTCGGTCAGAGAGGGACAGGAATGACATCAAATGAAAAGATCGCGGCGCGACTCGATGAACTGGCCGACCTGCTGGAGGCCCAGGATGTCGAGTATAAGCCACGAGCCTATCGAACGGCGGCCGACAATGTGCGTTCGACCCCGGACTCAGTCAGCGATCTCGTCGCCAACGGACTCGACGCGGTTCGCGAGATCGAAGGGGTCGGGGAAGCGATCGGTGAGAAGATCGTCGAATACGTCGAAACCGGGGCTATCGAAGAGTTGAACACACAGCGGGAGTCGCTTCCGGTTGAGATGGAGGCGGTCACCCGAGTCGAGGGCGTGGGGCCGAAAACCGCGGGCAAACTCTACGAGGCACTGGGCATCCAGACACTCGATGATCTCGAAGATGCGGCCGAGGCCGGCGACATCCAGGAGGTCTCGGGCTTCGGGGCGAAAACCGAACAGAACATTCTCGGAAACATCGAGTTCGCTCGTCACGCAGGACAACGCTCCTTGCTCGGAAATGCCCGGGCGGTCGGAGAGGAAGTCACGGGCTACCTCGCCAACCACGCCGGAGTCGAGGCGGTCAAATTAGCCGGGTCGCTCCGGCGATGGCGGCCAACGATCGGCGACGTCGACGTGCTTGTGGCGACAGAAGAGCCCATATCGGTCACGGAAACAGTTACCGAGTGGGACGAAGTCACGTCCGTTATCGAGTCAGGGTCGACCAAAACCAGCCTCCGGGTGTCAGATATGCAAGTCGATATCCGGTTTGTCGATCCGGCGGAGTTCGGCGCGGCCCTGGTCTATTTCACTGGCAGTCGCGATCACAACATCGCGCTCCGAAATCGGGCGATCGACTCGAACCAGAAGGTGAACGAATACGGGGTGTTCGAGGTCACGGACGCCGAGCGGGCGGACCCGGACACTCGGGCTGGAACCAGGATCGCCGGGAAAACCGAATCGAGTGTCTACGAAGCGCTCGATCTGCCGTGGATCCCGCCGGAACTTCGGGAGAACCGAGGGGAAATCCCCGCGGCTGCGGCAGGCGACCTTCCCGATTTAGTCACAGAAGCGGACCTCCAGGGCGATCTGCACACCCATACCAACTGGTCGGACGGCGACTTTTCCATCGAGGAGATGGTCGAGGGCGCGGTCGAGTACGGTCACGAGTATCTGGTTATCTCCGATCACGCCGAAGGCCCGGGCGTCTTCGGCGATAGTGGCCTTTCTGAGGATGACATTCATGAGCAGATCGAAGCCGTCCAGGAGGTTGCAGCGGACACCACAATAACCGTCCTGACCGGCATCGAGGCCAACATCAGTCCGGACGGAACAGTGGGCGAAACCGATCCGAACGTTCTAGCTGACCTTGACGTTGTGATCGCGTCACCACATGCGGACATTGGCGACGGGGAGGATCGCACTGAGCGACTGGTGACGGCCATCGAACACCCAGAAGTCGACATTTTGGGTCATCCAAGCGGCAGGCTCCTGAATCAGCGCCCAGCGATGGAGTTTGATCCCTCGAAGATCGGCCAAGCGGCCGCCGAAAATGGGGTCGCTCTGGAAATCAACGCCAATCCCAATCGGCTCGACCTTTGGGGAAGCGCTTTGGCCGCCGCAATCGAGGAGGAAGCGACCATCGCTATCAATACTGACGCCCATGATCCGAGAGAGTTCGCCTACCAGCGGTTCGGGGTCCATACCGCAAGACGTGGTTGGGCGACGGCCGCTGACATCCTGAACACGCGAACCCTCAATGGGCTTCGGCAATTTCTCGAGTAATGTACACACCGACGGAGACCAAGCTCTGTCTCGACGTGATGCTTGGCGGCATCGTCTCACCGCTGCGAATGATCGGGTATGACACCGCATACGCCCTCGACCGTGACATCGAGGCCGATGATGCGATCATCGAATTGGCCGACCGCGAAAACCGGCTCTTGCTCACCCGAGATGGGGAAGTTGCCACACGAGCCGAACCGAGCCGCCTACTGACCGAAACCGACCCCCAAGAACAGCTTCGGGAACTGAGCGACGGTGGATTCGAACTCGCACTAACCGATCCGAGCCGGTGTTCTCACTGCAACGGAGGCCTCCGCAGAATTATCGACGGTCCAGGTCCGAAGAAGGGCCCGGACCCCGAAGCTGAACCCGTCTGGCAATGTCGTGACTGTGGGCAGTTTTACTGGATAGGCAGTCACTGGACGCATCTGGACGAGCGACTCGAAGAACTCTGAGCCTACGCGTTGCGTTGCCACCACTTGCAAGCTTCCATATCGTCCATCGGCTCGTCGTAGAGTCCGCAATAGGGGTCCATCCGTTGCTCCGGGGTCTCGTATTCGAAGTGGTTGCAGTTCCCACAGTATTTGTCCGGCCCTATCTCCCGTTCCTCTAACACTTCGGCGTCCCCGGCAGTCTGGGTCGGGCTAGTTGCTGTGGATGGTTCGGGCTCAACGATTTCGGCATCGGCCGATTCACCGCCATCTGATAGGGACCCTTGCTGGTGCGGTTGTGGCCCCAGATCCGTCGTGTCCTGTTCGTCGCCGAACGTTCCTATCCCACCGAGACCGCTGCTAATTGCCTTTCCGGCGTTCTGGAATTCCGTCTGGACGGCTTCAACGGCCCGAATCGTTGGGCCTTCGGAGCCCACTTGCAACGAGACGGTCCCACCCGGGTCGTTCCGGGTCTTGAACGTCGCGACCGCCGTGAAAAGCGACCAGAAGGTGATCAGCACGCCGGTGAAGTAGACCAACAAGAGGAGGAGGACCAAATTGGTCGGCACGCCGGCACTGGCAAACCAGTTCTCCGGGTAGGCGGCCTGGAAAAGCCAGACGCCGAGCAGGGCGAAGCCGGCCCCGACCACTGCTGCGACCCGGTGAATGGTCCTCCCGGGGAGCACAATTGTGATTCCAACAAAGACAGCCGGGACGCCAATCCCTGCGAGAATGCCGGCTATTTCCCGGCTTTGGAAGACGCTGAATCCGTTCCCAACGAGGAGACCGGTCCCACCAAAGAGAATTCCCAACACGACAAGCACGGATCCCAGAGCGAAAAGCGCAGTCCCAAGGAGCACCTGCTTGCGGCTTGCGACACCGACCCGGCGCTCGTAGGTATCCCCGAGACTAGGCATACTATGCACTACAGTATGGAGGATTATAACAGTATGTCAGACATGCTCCGGATCAGCGCCCACGCATCGAAAGCTTGAATCAATGGCCGAGAAAATTCTTGGGCATGGCCGAGGACACCGATGAGGAGAGCGGCGTCGAACTGGGAATCGGGCCAGCAGTCGAGGGCGCGCCCATCTCCCGGGTCGCCGAACGACTCACGTGGGCGATCCAGAAAAGCGAAATTGATCGCAAAGAAGGCGAAACCAAAATCCGAACGCCCGACGGCCCGCGGGCACTCTCGGACATCCTCGCTGAAATCGACGAAACGTACTTCCCGACCCGCCAGTCGTTCCGTGAGGCGGTCGAGGCCGTGATCGGCTCTGGTCCGGTCCCAACTGGCGAAGAGTCGGCTTAAGTCGGCGTTTCTTCGAGGAGTAGCCTTATGCTGGCGCTTCTCCGAGAAGTTTGATGGTAACGTAGACCAACAACACGAGCGTCGAGTTGTACGCTCCGTGGATCACTATCGGAACCGCCAGGTTTTCCGTTCGTTCGTAGACGTAGCCAAAGACCAGACTCGGGAAAAAGAGGATCACAATCGCCGTCATTCGGGCTCCCGCCCCACCCGTCAGCGAGAAGTAGTGGACGAGTGCGAACAGCGCGGCGGTGAACGGGATCGCGAGTTTCGCGACGAAGGCCTCCCGAAGTCGGCCCTGAATCACGCCACGAAACAGGAACTCCTCTCCCGGGGCGATGACCAGAAACGAGAGGGGCACGAGCCAAAGGAGCAGTTCCGGGTTTTGCATGCCGAGTTCTGCGGCCTGGTTGGTCGTCTCGGGTTCAGCGTTGAGGGCTGTGAGTAGAACCCCCGCTCCGAAAACGATCGCCAACGCGGCGACGTACCCACCCACTGCCCAGAACAGATCCCCGAGTCCAGGTGCCTGGATGCCAACATATGACACCGGTGAAATCCCGCGGAGCGAGAGGTACAGGGCCCCTGTTCCGCCTAACCCGATCGCACTCGTGACGAACAACACCATCACGGTGGGTATCAACCCCAGTTGCCCGCCGAAGCCACCGACCCCCAGCACAACCGCACCACTCAGAACGAACGCGGCAGCGATTCCGAGGACCGCGGCAACGACCCCGCCGAGGAGGGCATATCCCCGGTGTGGTCCCCGTTCGGTCCGCGGGGCCCAGGGATCCGATTGATTCATGCCCAGGATTCCGACCCTGGGCCGAATAACCTTTCTGCCAGCGGTCATCGGGCTGCCGTCCTAATCGCGGTCAGGTCAGAAAGTCGGTGATTCCGGCCTGTCTCCCGGCGGCGAGCACTGATTTCCGCCGCAGCGCTCCGGCTGAAATGGGCAGGTGGGGCATGATCTGGCGGATCGCTGAATCAAAAGTTTGGGCGACCCCCGGTTCCCCGGCAAATTCCGAGTTTGGTCCCTCGTTGAAGGCGTTGCGCACACTCTCCCTGACTTGCCAGACCCCGACCGGGGCCCAGTAATCATCTGAAACCTCCCGCAGCACGAGCGCTTTGGCCTGTCGCCCGATATCGTTCAGATATTCCAGAATCCCCAGCCGGGCTGCGTAATATGCCCCGGCCGTCTCCTCGACATAGCCAGTCCGACCCTCATAGCTCTCATACGCGCTTGACATGAACACATTGCCTGTGGTGTCAGGGTTCCAGATACTGCCGGGAGACTTCATTTCGACAAGTTCGTACTCCCAGTTGCCCGGAGCGAGCACTATCCAGTACCGGTTCCCGATGTACTGATTGACGAAGACCTGAACCTGGTCGATGGAGGGGGCGTTCCGAATTGACCCGCGGAGGAATTTGCCAACCGTATCATCCACGGCAGTGATGGACCAGCGGGTCGGGACGAGTCGACGGGCTTCTCCGCGCCCAAGAGCTCCGACTGAGAGCACCTGGTTGATGTCATAGACGTCGAATCCCCGCCGATAGAGGTAGTTCATCGCCCCTTCCGCTCGCCAGTCATCGTCCTCAAGGGTCTTTTTCACTTGCCGAGGAACGTGTGGGTTCTCCCCCAAATCCGCCGATTCGGCGGTCACGTTCGGGCCACTCGGCGCGTTAGCCTGCGGTTCGCGATATCGGTCCAGGTCAATGTTCGGTGTCCCCTGCAGGCCGATTTCGACGTCGACGGGGCGATCGGCTATCGCCACCTCACGCTGAGTCCCGACAAACCCGTCCCAGACGTCTTCCACGTCCACTTTCGAGGACCGGCGCGAGTTCAACAGCCCCGTCCGGTACTGGAGAACGTTTTCAATATCCAGGCCCTGCTGATACCAATTCCCGCTCGTCGCAAAGTCCTCGGCGCGGTCCTCCTGGCCGACTGGGGCCAGAATTCCCGTGTTGACGTTCGGATACGAGGAGCGGCCGACAAACACCGATGGGGAGGTGCTCCCGACCAGCGAATTACCCGAAAGCGAAGACTGGAGTTCGGTCTGGAGACCCTCGACATAGTCCAGAATTTCGTAGGACTTCTCCTCGGCGAGTCGGCGCCTGCGGGCCGATTCGTCGGGCTCGAAACCCTCGAGGTACTCGTCGAGGCGCATTACCAAAAGCCAGGACTGGCATCCGGTTAAAACACTCGGGGTCGGCCTGCCACCCACCGTTCGCTGACCCGTTCAGCCGGGTTCATCCCACGTTTTGCTGCCACTCGCTAAGGCGCTGTGCTGAGACGCCATTGATGTTTTGGGCCACGGTTTCCGGATCGATCTCCAGAAGGTCACCCACGTCCTCGATACCAGCGGCCTGGAGTTTTTCCTCCGTCTTTTCGCCGATCCCGTCGATCGACGTCAGATCGCCGTTTTGGTTCGCGACGTATTCCCGGTAGTTACAGATCGGGCAGCCAAACTCCCAGGGTTCGTCCCCATCGTCAACGATGCGAAGTTCGGGCATATCGTGTTCGTCACAGCGCCCCTCGGTGATCTCGATGTCGCCCCGCCTGGGGAGCGGAAGGGCGTACTCACAATCCGGATACCTGGTGCAACCGACAAGTCGTGATCCATTGCGGAGATGTTTGATTGCGAGTTCGCCGCCGTGTTCCGCGTGACACTCCGGACACGGGCCGATGATTTCGTCTGCTGCTTCCTCCGCGTCGGCCACCTGACAGAGCGGGCACCCGTGAACGAAGGTGCTCCGACCATCGAGAATTTTGACGTGGTGAAGATCGTGTTCCTCACAGACCGCATCAAGAAGCTGTGGATCACCCCGATTAGGCAGCGGTGCGGTAAACTCACAGTCCGGATAGCCATCACAGCCAACGAAATACGACCCCCGATTATTCTGTCGAACTAACAGGTCCTCGCCACACTCGGGACATGGCCCGAGTGTTTTGTCCGCCTTGAGTGAGGACCGGAGGTGGTCACCAATTGCCTCCCGCGAATCCGACAGCGAGTCGAAGATGCGATCCAGCGCATCCCGTGAATCGGCCGTGACCTCCTCGAGTTCCTTCTCTCCCTCGACGATCGCTGTCATTTCTGCCTCCAGTTCCCGGGTCATCTCCTCGCTGACCACCAGGTCGGCGTACTCCTCCGCGGCTTCGACGACCGCCATGGCAAGTTGGGTTGGCCGAGGCGGGTCCGATTCCAAATAGCCACGGTCGTAAAGTTTCTCGATGACGTTGTGGCGGGTGCTTTTCGTTCCGATACCGAGTTTCTCCATCGTTTCGATCAACCGGGACTGCCCGTAGCGTCGTGGCGGTTTGGTCTCCTTCTCGTCCAGAGAGACCGAATCGATTCCCAGTGAGGTTCCCTCGGTCAAATCCGGCACGTAGTTCTCGGAGGTATCGACATACGGGTAGACATCGTGATAGCCGGGTTCGACCAGTCGCTTGCCGTTGGCCTTGAGTCGTCGGTCCCTCGCGGCTGCAACAACTCGAAGGTGCTCCCAGACGGCCGGGTCGGCCAGCGTGGCGAAAAACCGTCTGGCAACGAGTTCGTACACCTGCCACTCGTCTTCTGAAAGGTCGCCCCGCGCTGGCACGTCCGGCGTTGGGTGAATCGGTGGGTGATCGGTCGTCTCGGATTCCCCTCGCGAGGGTTCGAGTGCCCCCTTTTCGAGCAAGGAGGTCGCCGCCTCGTCGAATGGTGTCCCCTCGAACTTCGAGAGCAGTTCTGCCGGTTCCAGGTCATCTGGGTAGACCGTGTTATCGGTTCGCGGGTACGTGATGTAACCAGCCGTATAGAGGTCTTCGGCGAGGCTCATTGCGCGCCCGGCGTTGAAGCCAAGCGAGCCCGCCGCTTTGATGAACTGTGTGGTCGCAAACGGGGCCGGCGGGTCGTCAGTACGGCGGCGCCGATTGACTGATTCGACCGTGACCGACTCGGCAGTCGACAGGTCCTGTTCGGCCTGGGTCGCGTGAGCCTCGTCCCTGATTCGTTCCGCTTCCGAGCCGGTATCGTCGTAGAAATACTGCGCCTCGAAGGTCGTCTGGTCCCCTGCGAGATCAGCGAACAGTTCCCAGTAGGTTTCCGGATCGAAGGCCTGGATTTCCCGCTCCTTGTCGACTATCAGCTTGAGGGTGGGGCTCTGTACCCGGCCCACACTGATGAAGTCCGTTCCTCGCTGGCCTGAGGTGAGGGAGAGAAATCGGGTGAGTGCAGCGCCCCAGAGCAGATCGATCCGCTGGCGGGCTTCGCCGGCGGCAGCTAACTCGAAGTCGAGGTCGTCCGGGTTCTGGAACTGGGTTTTGACCTCGTTTTCGGTGATCGAGGAGAATCGGACCCGGTCAACGGGCACCGAGTCGTCGACCTCCCGAACGAGTTCGTGGGCCTCCTTCCCGATGAGTTCACCTTCGCGATCGTAATCAGTCGCGATCACGACCCGGTCTGCCTTTCCTGAGAGTCGTTTCAGCGCCGAAACGATGTCCGGTTTGGTGACACGCGTCTCGATCGGTGCGTGAACCAGTTCGGCGGGTTCGACGTCACGCCAGTCCGAGTACTCCTCGGGGAAGTCGACGCCGACAACATGGCCCGCAAGGCCGATAACGCGGTGTGTACCCCAGGCATACACGTCGACCCCAGCGACCCGCTCAGTGCGATTAGACCCGTCGCTCAGGATCTCTGCGATTCGGCGGGCGGCGTTGTTCTTCTCGGTGATTATGAGTTCCACGGGACCACCAGGATGGTGAGCCGTAGGCCAAGACTCCTTGTAAGGATTTCGTCGCCGGCGTCGGGGTCACTTGTGTCCCTCAGTTCGTCTCGGGCAGGTGCTCTCGCAACAATTCGTTCACGTCACCCGGATCCGCCCGGCCACCGGTCTCCTGCATCACTTGTCCGACGAGGAAATTGATAGCCCCCTCTTCCCCGGCCAGGACATCATCCACGGCCTCTGGATTGTTTTCGATGGCTTCCTCGACGGCGGTTGCGATTTCATCCGCACCCGACTTGCCGAGGTCCTCGGCTTCGACGACGTCGTCCGGGGTGTGGCCCTCGTCAAGCATCGATCGCAGCACGACCTCACGGGCGTTACGCTCCGTGATTTCCTCCTCGGCAACGAGTTCGATGAGACGGGAGATCTCGTCGAAGCGGCCCTCGACGTCCGTGATGGCCATGTCGCGATAGTTCAGTTCACCCAACAGCGTGTCCGCGACCCAGGACGCCGCGAGGTCGGGATCGAAGCGATCGGCGACGGCCTCGAAGAAGTCAGCGACCTGCTTCGTCGAGGTGAGTTTGGCCGCAGCCTCGTCACCGAGTCCGTATTCTGTTTGGAAGCGCTCCCGGCGGGCGTCGGGAAGTTCCGGAATCGGGATCTCCGCTTTCCAGTCTGCGACTTCGAGTGGTGGAATATCTGCCTCCCGGAAGTACCGGTACTCCTTTTCTGCCTCCTTCTCCCGCATCGACACCGTGATGCCACGTGTCTCGTCCCAGTGGCGGGTTTCCTGGGTGACTTCCCGGCCTCGTTCGATCGCGTTGCGCTGGCGAGTGATTTCGTAAGCCAGCGCCGTTTCGGCCCCCTTGTGACTCGAAATGTTCTTGACTTCGGTACGGTTAGCATCCGCCAGAACGACATCTGAAATCGAACCCGCCGGGCCGATTTCGGATTCGGCCACGAGGGAAATGTTCGCGTCGATACGGAGACTGCCGTCTCGCTGGCTATCATAGATCCCGAGATACTCGAGGACCTCTTCGAGTTTGGTGAGGAAATCCCGAACTTCTCCCGCGGTTCGGAAATCCGGCTTCGTGACGATTTCCATCAGGGGAACGCCGGCCCGGTTGTAATCAACCAGCGTGTAGTCGGCCGTGTCGATGTGCCCGCCTTCGTGTTGGAGGCTGCCAGGATCTTCTTCGAGATGCGCGCGTTCGATGCCGATGTCCCGGCGCTCGCCTTCGTGGGAGATTTCGAGGTGGCCATCCGCACAGATCGGGGCGTCGTACTGGGTTATCTGGAAGCCTTTCGGAAGGTCGGGGTAGAAGTAGTTCTTCCGGTGAAAGCGGGTACGTTCGGGAATATTAGCCTCGATGGCTTTCCCGAGTTTCACCGCGGCCTCGACGCTGGCCTCATTGAGTACCGGTAACGAACCGGGTAATCCGAGACACACCGGGCAGGTGTTCGTATTCGGCTCGGTGTCTTCGACGTCGGTCGAACAGCCACAGAAGATCTTCGTCTCCGTCTCGAGTTGCACGTGGACCTCGAGGCCGATGACGGGTGCGAGCGAGGCCCGCGTGGAGGCCTGTGTCATTGGCGTTCGATTCCCCGTGGAGGGGTATAGACCTGACGAAGCCTCCGCTGCCGAATCGATGTCTGACGCCTGTCTGTCACACGCTTTAAGTTGATCACGGTGATTCATACACGCATGACCGACGACGAAGATGCCGATTCAGCCCGCGTCGAGGAACTTATTGCTACCGTGGACGGACTGACAACCGAACTGCTCGACCTCCAGAAGCGGGTACGTGACCTGGAAGTGGAACTGGAGGACGAGAAACCGCTGGAAACACAAAGCGTCGAAGAAATGTTTGTCCAAGGAAACAACGGGACGGACGCAGAACAGACCGAGTTGGAAGACGTGGAAACGATCGGCGACGACATCATCGTCGGCTGAACATGTCCCACACCAGATGTACATAGACCAGATCGTCCTGGAGAATTTCAAGAGCTTCGGACGAGCCACCAAAATCCCGTTCTACGAGGACTTCACGACGATCAGCGGTCCGAACGGGTCCGGGAAGTCAAACATCATCGATGCGATCCTCTTCGCTCTTGGCCTGGCCCGAACGAGGGGCATGCGGGCCCAAAAGCTGACCGATCTGATTTACAATCCGGCCCACGAAGCGGACCGAGACCACCAGGGCGCCCGGGAGGCGAGCGTCGAGGTGACCCTTTCGAACGAAGACCGACAGATAACTCGGTCACAGATTGCGACCGCCATCGGGACCGAAGACGTCGACGAAGTCGACCAGATCCGGGTCAAACGCCGGATCAAACAGACCGAGGACAACTACTACTCGTATTACTACCTCAACGGCCGCTCGGTCAACCTCTCCGACATTCAGGACCTGCTCTCGACGGCCGGAGTAACACCGGAAGGGTACAATGTCGTCATGCAAGGTGACGTGACCGGGATCATTCAAATGACCCCCCACGAGCGGCGGGAGATCATCGACGAGATCGCCGGTGTCGCCGAGTTCGACCGAAAGAAAGCCGACGCCCAGACGGAACTCGAACAGGTCCGCGAGCGGATCGGTGAAGCAAAACTCCGGATCGAGGAGAAAACCGAGCGCCTGGAACAACTCGAAGACGAACGGGAGACGGCCCTGGAATACCAGGGGCTCCGAGAGGAAAAGCAGGAGTACGAAGCCTACCGCGACTTGGCCGAACTCGATGAGCGACGGCAGGAACTTGCGGCCACGAGAGCCGATATCGAAGACCGGCAGCGGGAACTCGAGGAGGTAGAAGCCGAACTCGCAGATCGCGAGGAGTCAGTGACTCGGCTGAAAGAGGACCTTGAGGACCTCGACGCCGAGATTGAACGAACCGGTGAGGACGAACAGCTCAAGCTCAAGGGCGAGATGGAGGAACTCAAAGGCGAGATGTCTGGGCTTGAGGACCGGATCGAAGGAGCCAAAGAGCGGATCGAAGAAGCCACCGAAACCCGGCGGCAGGCCTTTGTCAAAATCGATCGCAAGCAAGAGGAAATCGAGGAGCTTGAAGGCGACATACGCGAGCGAAAGGTCGAGAAAGCCTCACTTGCCGGCGAAAAGAGCGAACTCGAAGCCGAAATCGAGGGCGTCGAAGAAGAGATCGAAGCCGTGGACACGGCCTTCGACGATCTTCGTACCGACCTGGAGGAAGCCAAGACGGAACTCGAGGGCGCGAAAACCGAACGAAACGAACTCCAGCGGGAGAAAGACCGCCATATAGACGAGGCGCGCCGTCGGTCGACGGAACTCGACGAGCGCCGTCAGGATTTGGAAACAGCAAAAGAACGGACCGGGGAATTGGAAGCGCGAATCGAGGACCTCGAACGCGAACACGAGAAATCCAAACAGAACAAGGCCCAGATCGAGGGCGTTATCGAGGACCTGGACGACCGCAAGGCAGAGCGAGAGTCGGATCTCGAGGGCCTGGAGTCAAAGCTCGAAGACGCCCAGAAGGAATACGCCTCGCTCGAAGCCCATGCCGACGAGAACGGCGATAGCTCCTTTGGCCGGTCGGTGACGACGATCCTGAACGCTAACATGGGCGAAGTGCACGGGGCAATCGCCGAACTCGGGAGCGTCGGTCGGGACTACGCGACGGCCTGTGAAACCGCCGCTGGCGGGCGGATGTCCCACGTCGTCGTGTCGGATGACGAAGTCGGGGAGCGGTGTATCGAGTACCTCAAGCAGCGAAACGCCGGCCGGGCGACCTTCCTCCCGATCACGAAGATGGAGGACCGCTACCTCCCCGACCCACCAGATCATCCCGGCGTGGTCGACTTCGCCTTCAATCTCGTGGATTTCGCGTCCGAGTACGCACCAGTGTTCTCCTATGTCCTGGGTGACACCCTCGTCGTCGAGGACATGGCCACAGCCCGGGAGTTCATGGGCGAGTATCGCTTGGTCACGGTAGACGGTGACCTCGTCGAAAAGAGTGGCGCCATGACCGGTGGGAGCGGGTCCGGGTCTAGATACTCCTTCGAAGCAACAGGCGAGGGGCAACTCAAGCGGGTGGCAGAGCGAATCGAAAATCTCGAAGACCAGCGAGCTACCATCGTCGATGACATCGAGGACCTCGACGACCAACTCGACCGAGCAAAAGAGAAGCGAGCCGACGCACTCGACGGGCTCCGAGAGATCGAAACCGAACTCGGCCGCGCCGAACGCGAACTCGAGGAAACCGAGACCGAGATCGAATCGCTGATCAAGCGGATCGACGAATTGGAGACCGAGCGAGAATCCGTCCAGGAAGACATGGCCGAACTGGACAAGGAGATCGACGCGACGACCGAACGGATCAGTGACAAAGAAGCAGCAATCGAGGAGTTAAAATCCGAGCTCGCCGATTCGAAGATCCCGGAACTCACTGATGAAAAGGAGTCACTCCAGGCCGAAGTGACAGACATCGAAAATCGGATCGACGAAATCGAAGGCGAACTCAACAGTCTCGGTCTGGAAAAGGAATACGCAGAGTCGGCGATCGAGGACCTCCACGACGACGTCGAAGCCGCGCAGAACACCAAAGCCGAGCAGGAAGAGCGGATCGAAGAATTGGAGGGTGAAATCGCGGACCGAGAGGAGCAACTGGCGGAAAAAGAGGCCGCAATTGCCGAGCTCGAAGAGCAGTTGACAGAGCTCAAATCCGAGCGGGACGACCTGCGTGAGGAGCTGTCGGCCGCACGCGAGGAGCGGGACGAAACGAAAACCGAGGTCGATAGTCTCCAAAATCGGATCCGGAGTCTCGAGCAATCCGCGGGCCGGCTCGAAGCTGAAGTTTCCAAACTTGAGGAGTCCGTCGAGGAAACCGAGCCGGAGGAAATCCCGGACCTGGAAACAGTCGAACGGAACGTCAAGCGCCTGGAACGGCAGATGTCCGAACTCGAACCGGTCAACATGAAGGCCATCGACGAATACGAAACCGTCGAGACGGTCCTCGACCGGCTCACCGAGAAACGGGACGAGTTGGACGAGGAACGGGCGGCCATCGAAGAGCGGATCGACCGCTACGACCGCTTGAAGCGGGAGAACTTCATGGAGGCCTACGAGGCCATCAACGGCCAGTTCCAGAACATCTTCGAACGACTCTCCGACGGAACCGGCGAACTTTCCCTCGAAGATCCCGAGGAACCCTTCGAGGGGGGCATGACGATGCGCGCCCAGCCAGGGGACAAACCGATCCAGCGCCTCGATGCGATGTCAGGCGGCGAAAAATCCCTCACCGCCCTGGCCTTCATCTTCGCAATTCAGCGGTACAACCCGGCACCGTTCTACGCGCTCGACGAAATCGACGCGTTCCTCGATGCAGCAAACGCTGAACGGGTCGGCGAGATGGTCGACGAACTGGCCACCGAGGCCCAGTTCGTGGTCGTCTCTCACCGGTCGGCGATGCTGGAGCGCTCGGAGCGGGCCATCGGCGTGACGATGCAAGAGGACAATCTGTCGGCTGTCACAGGCATCGACCTTGCGGACCGGGAGGCAGTCGCCGATGACTGAAACGGCCCCCATGGGACCGTCCCCGGACGAGGAGACAGCCGAGCCGGTGGAAGTTCTGGTCGGACTCGCGGAGCGCGGGGAAATCGACCCCTGGGACATCGACATCATCCAGGTCACGGATGCGTTCCTGTCGGCCCTGGACGACGGGGAGATCCGCTCCTCCGGCCGTGCGCTGTTCTATGCGAGTGTCCTCCTGCGGATGAAAAGTGACGAGCTGTTCTCGAAGGACCCAGAGCCGGAGCAAGCGGAGCCGGACCGAATCGACCCATTCGCGGAGCAGTCCCCGGTTGACAGCCCGGCTGCGGGCGTTGGCGATCCGATCGATCAACTCGAGGATGAAATGGACCGCCGGCTCGATCGGCAAACCGCTCGAGGCACCCCTGAAACGCTCGACGAATTGGTCCATGAACTCCGGGAGGCCGAACGTGGGTCGTGGTGGAAATCGGGCCGGAGTTACGATACGGAACACTCGCCCCGCGGCTTCCATCGCGGGGTCCAAACCCTCGATTACCGCTCCGGGGACGATACCCGGTCTGAAGGGGAGCCGAATGAATTAGCAGTCACCGGCACAGCCCACGACGAGAACATCGACGAACTCATCGAAGCTGTCACAGCCGCTCTCACGGAGCGGTACGACCAGGGTCGCCCCGAAGTACTGTTCATGGAAATCGCCGACACCGCCGGATCACGAGTCGAGACCTTCCTCGCCTTGCTCTTTCTCTCCCACCGAGGCGAAGTCTATCTCGAACAGGACGACCTGTTCGGAGACCTCTGGATCGAGGATCAGGGTTTGAACGAGTCCGACCCGGAGACTGTCGTAGCGCAATTCGCAGAGGCAGGGGTGAAGTTAGAAGAGGAGCTCGAGCGGTCAGCAGAATCGGGCTCGGAGGAGTCAGTGGAATCCGACTCGGAGGAGCGGAACCAGCCTGGTCCGGTCGACTGAACGTGACGAATTCCCGGGGTTCTCTTTACAGATACTCATCGACCAGTAGGTCGACCGATTCGAGGGTCTCGACCGGAATATGTTCGGGGTCAGTGTTGATCGTCCCGGCCAGGGCCGAGTTACACTCACAGTCCCGTTTGGCTTCAAGGGACTCGATAGCGGCCCCGACAGCTGCCTGGATCGCCGATTCGTTGTGCGAGGCGTTCTCCAATACCCCTTCGAGAGAGACCTGGCTATCGGTCTTCCAGACGTCCCAATCGGTCACGCCGGCAATCGTCGCATAACACAGTTCGGCTTCGCGGGCGAGTTTCGCTTCCGGAATCGCGGTCATGCCGATGATGTCAAAGCCCTGATCACGGTAGAACTCACTTTCCGCACGGGTCGAAAACTGGGGCCCCTCGATCGTGACGTATGTCCCGCCCTCCTCGAGAGCAGCGTCAGTCGCCGTTTCGGCTGCGTCCTGGAGTGTTCCGGAGAGGTCCGGGCAGAAGGGTTCAGCGAACCCCTGGTGGACGACCATTTCATCCCCGAAAAAGGAGTAGTCTCGATGTCGCGTTCGGTCGAAAAGTTGATCTGGAACGACCAGGGTCCGAGGTTCGAGGTCTTCTCGTAAGCTCCCGACCGCGTTGCTTGCGATGACTCGTTCGACGCCGAGAGACTTGAACGCGTAAATATTTGCCCGATAGGGGAGATCAGTGGGCGAATACTGGTGATGCCGACCGTGACGGGGGATAAACGCGACCTCCGTCCCGGTTCCTTCGTAGGTCCCAATTGTTACCGGTGCACTTGGGCTACCGAAGGGGGTCTCGATATCCCGTTCCCGAACGTCGGTCAGCGGGAGGGCCTCGTAGATTCCGCTTCCGCCAATGAAGCCGATCATATCGAACGCTGGGCCTGGTTTGAACCTAAACGTTGGGTTTGCCCCGCGCCCCGTCTCAGTCCTCGATCACTTCCCAGCGGCCTGGGGTCGGTTCGGCGGCGACATCTCGCCGAACCATCTCCGCCAGGACTTCATCCAACCGATTCGGCTGGGCAATTTCCATCTCGATACGATCGATCCCGTGATACGTGGAGAGCTGGGAGCGGAGTTCTGTTTTGCTGTAGGGGCCGTCCTCGGCTTTCCGCATCACGCCAGCGATCAGGTCGACCATGTCCTCAATGAAATTCCAGGGATAGACGACCCAGGTCCACTCGTGAAGCCGTTCACCGACGAAATCAGGTTCGAACTTGCTTGTCTGGAGGAGTTGGAGGGTTGCCGTGCGAACCTCCTCTGCCTCTCGATCGGTGACGTAATCGTAGGCGTATTGGATCGATCCACCCGTGTCGGCGATGTCGTCGACGATGAGGACGTCTTTGCCCTCGACCGAGCCCTCGGGCATTGGATAGCGGATTTCAGGTTCGTCGGATTTCGCCGCCGTGCCGACGTAATGTTCCATCTTCAGGCTAGTCAGATCGTCCAGGCCCAGGAAGTCACAGAGCACTCGCCCCGAAAACCAGCCACCCCTTGCCAGCGCTACGATGACATCGGGATCGAAATCATCCGCTTTCACCTGGTCCGCGACCAATCGGTTGAGGTCATAGATGTAATCCCAGTTCGTCACCGTACAGTTGAACGTATCCGGCAGGTCAGCCATGAGGTTCGGTCACCATTACACATAGAGAGGCGGCCGGACTTTAACCCATGCTATCTCACTGAGAAACAAGTCATTCTTCGGAGCCGAAATCGAATTCGTCAGCCTGTTTGATGTTCCGGAGTTCCCGGTTGACCGATTGGAGGTCCTGCTGCATGTCCGATAACCGATCGTCAAGGACCGCGACGATGTCACTTTTGACGTGTTCGGTGTCGTAGGTCTCGCCCAGGTCCTCGGCTATCGCCCCGGTCAGCGTGTGATAGAGCGCCCAAGCTTTGCCCACCCGCCAGACTGCGAGACCGAGAATCACGGGAACAATCCCGAGGTAGCTCTGTGTCGTAACCTGTGGAATCGGATACCCATAGAGGGTCTCCGGTCCGAACGTGAGTCCGCCAACGAACAGATACCCGCCGATGCCGACGATCACCAGCCCGAGGAGCGAGAGTCCAGTCGTGTACAAGAAGTACCAGCCGGCAAAGCGGAGTGAGCGTTTCTGGTCCATATCGGGGCCATGCGGGGGCGGGGTTTCAAGATTCCGCCATGACTTCGAGACGGGCCGGCAAGCTGGCCACGATCATGGACCGATCTGGCGGTCAGACCTCGGCCTCGGTCCGATCTGGTGATCGGAGCACGTTCTCGGACCGATCTAGCGGTCAGACGCCGTCGACGGCCCTGGTCGTTGGGTAGACCTCGTCCTCGGCCCGGACCGATGGTCAGACCAGCACGATCAATCGAGAACCGCGCCGCAACCTTCATGAGTTTCGTCCGGGTTTACTCACCTGCCACATGGCAGTACGCTGGCTGGAACACATACGGGCCGACGATATCGGGAGTGTCGGCGGGAAAGGCGCGTCACTCGGGGAAATGACCGAAGCGGGGCTCCCTGTCCCACCGGGCTTTGTCGTCACCGCGGACACGTATCGCTCGTTTATCGAGGACACAGGCATCGATACGGAACTGTTCGCGGCCGTTGACGTGGAAACCGAGGATTCAGGGGCGCTTGCTGAAGCCGAATCGCGGGCCAAGGAACTGATCTTGGAAACCCCGGTTCCCACTCACATCAAGGAGGAGATCATGTCGGCATATGCCGATCTCGATGGGGAGGAGCCCTTCGTCGCGGTTCGTTCCTCTGGAACCGCCGAGGATCTTCCGGAAGCCAGTTTCGCCGGCCAGCAGGAAACGTTTCTCAACGTCCAGGGCGATAATTTGCTTGACCGGGTTCGCCGGGCCTGGGCATCACTGTTTACCCAACGCGCGATTTACTATCGAGAGGAACAAGGGTTCGCCCATGACGCGGTCAATATCGCGATCGTCGTCCAGCAGATGGTCGACGCCGAGAAGAGTGGGGTCCTGTTCACCAGTCATCCCTCGACCGGCGCGGCGATGACGATCATCGAGGCTGCCTGGGGGCTGGGCGAAGCAGTCGTCTCGGGGTCAGTATCCCCGGACAACTATCACATCGACCGTGCGACCGGTGAACTCGAAGAAGCCACCGTCACGGAGAAGAAAATCGAGATGGTCCGGGACCCAGAAACCGGCGAGACAGTTTCTCAGCCCATCGAAGACGACAGGCGAAACGCCCGGGTACTGACAAATGAGGAAATCGACGAACTCGTCACGATGGGCGAGCGGGTGGAAGACCATTATGAAACCCCACAGGACGTGGAATGGGCCATCACTGACGGGACGGTGTATATGCTTCAGTCCCGCCCAATCACGACTATTAACGAAGGGGAGGCAGACGAAGAGGCCGACGGGACGAATTCGACTGGGGACAGCCTCCTCTCCGGCCTCGGAGCAAGTCCAGGCATCGCCTCGGGGGCGGTGCGGACCATCCGAAAGCTCGACCAGCTCGACAAAGTCGGGGAGGGTGACATCATCGTCACTCCGATGACGACTCCGGACATGGTGCCCGCGATGAAACGAGCTTCAGGGATCATCACTGAAGAAGGGGGGATGACCAGTCACGCCGCGATCGTTTCACGCGAACTCGGCGTCCCAGCCGTGGTTGGGACGGGAAACGCCACTGACATCCTCGAAGACGACCAGATCGTCACCATCGACGGGGACAGGGGCGCCATTCGGGAGGGCCGGGAGACCGCCAAAGTAGAGCGAGAACCGATCGAAGAAGCGCGGCCCAAAGCCCCGGTCAAGCCGATGACCGCAACAGAGGTGAAGGTCAACATCTCGATCCCCGGCGCAGCGGAACGAGCGGCCGCCACCGGTGCTGACGGAGTCGGACTTCTCCGAATGGAGCATATGATTTTAGGGACGAACAAAACGCCCCAGCGGTACATCAGCGATCACGGGGCTGACGCTTATGAGGACGAAATCGTCACCGGCATCCGGGAGGTCGCCGAAGAGTTCTACCCGCGACCAGTTCGCGTTCGCACGCTTGACGCACCCTCTGATGAGTTTCGACAGTTGGAGGGCGGAAACGACGAGCCAAGTGAGCACAATCCCATGCTCGGGTGGCGTGGAATCCGCCGAAGCCTCGAAGAACCGGAGCTTTTCGAATACGAACTCGGGGCGGTCAAACGGCTCTTTGAGATGGGGTATGACAACGTCGAGATCATGTTCCCGCTCGTCAACGACGCATCAGACGTCGAGCGGGCGCGAAAACACCTCGAAGGTGCCGGCATCGATCCGGAAAAACGCTCGTGGGGTGTCATGGTCGAAACCCCCGCCAGTGTCATGACGATCGATGAAATGGCTGCGGAGGGTATCGACTTTGCCTCCTTCGGAACGAACGACCTGACCCAGTACACGCTCGCCGTCGACCGAAACAACGAACGAGTGTCCGATCGGTTCGACGAACTCCATCCCGCGATGCTCAAACTCATCAGCCGGACCATCGAGGTCTGTCAAGAGCACGACGTGGACACGAGCATCTGCGGCCAGGCCGGCTCGAAACCGGAGATGGTCAACTTCCTCGTGGAAGAGGGGGTCTCGTCGATCTCCGCGAACATCGACGCCGTTCGTGACGTCCAACATGAAGTCAAACGGACCGAACAGCGCCTCTTGCTCGATTCGGTGCGGTGATGGGGACACCCTGAAGCGGCCCATCGCCAACAACAGACGTTTCCTGCATCGTGCCCAACCCGACGAATATGCTCCTGTACCACGCCGTCTTCCTCCTTTTGCTCGTGGGCTCGACCGGGTTTTTCCTAGGACTCGCTGCCGTAAACGTGCATTACGGCAAAGCGACGGTCAGGGACCGAGCTGACTGGCTGGCCGAAAGCCTCGGAATCGAAGCCCCGGGTCGGGTGTTGGAGTATCAGCGGCTGACGACTGCAGCCGAGCAACTCCAGTCGGTGCTCTGGCTCGTGTTGGTATTGCTCGGGTTGTATTCTGGGCTCTTCGGCGAGTTGGTGGCCGTCGTCTACACTGGTATCGAAAACACCCTGCTGGCCGGAATCGTACTCTTTATCGGCACCACAATCGCCGTTCAGTTGCTTCAGCTCCCGTTTAGTGCGTTCGAGACGTTTGCGATCGAGGAGGCATTCGGGTTCAATGAACAATCGCCGAGGCTGTTTCTTCGGGACACACTCGTGAGCACCGCCATCGCAATCGTCCTTGTGACTCTCGTCGGTGGTACCGTGCTCTTCGTCATCGAACAGTTCCCGAACTGGTGGTGGCTCGGCGCCACGGGCGTCGTGGCCCTTTTCAGCCTCGGCAGCCAGATCCTCGTGCCCCGGGTCATCATGCCGTTGTTCTATGACTTCGACCCGGTCGAGGACAGCGATCTTCGCGAAGCCGTCGAGACGGTCTTCGAGCGGGCCGGATTTACCTGCGAGGACGTCTACGAGATGAACGCAAGTTCACGCTCTGGCCACTCGAATGCCTTCTTTACGGGCTTCGGGGCGGCCAAACGGGTCGTCCTCTTTGACACCCTGATCGACCAACTCGAAGAAGCCGAACTTCAAGGAGTGCTTGCGCACGAACTCGCACACTGGAAAAAGGGGCATATCTGGCAGGGGATGGCAGTCAGTGTTATTCAAGCTGGTCTCTTGCTCTTCCTCGCACAGGTCCTCATGAACACGGGATGGCTGTACGGGATGTTCGGGGCCCCATCAGTTCCGGCGGCCGGGCTTATCCTCGCGATCCTCTGGCTCGAACCGGTCTTCGAGTTTACCCAGCCGCTCTCGAACCGCCTGTGGCTCAGAAACGAGCGGGAAGCAGATGCCTTCGCCGTGGATGTCATGAATGGAGGCGAATCCCTGGCGAATGCCCTTGCAACACTCCAGCGAGAGAACCTCGGAAACCCATTCCCCCACCCCTGGTATGAAGCGTTTCATTACCAGCACCCACCGATTCCCGAACGGATCCGTGACCTGACGGCGGCTGAGCAAAACGGCTAAACCACTCCTCCCGGTTGTCCGAGCCATGACGCGGTTTCAGGCACCGGAGCCACAATCCTTCGACAAAGTGCTCTCTTCGATGTGCACGGAACCGGCTCCGGTCGCCAGACGCGCCGCTGAGGAGTTCCTGGCAACCAATCCAGGTGATCCGGGGACGTTCAAATCGGTCGCGGGGCTGGAGCAGGAAACCATCTCGTTGCTCGGGGACGTGGTTGGACTCGATGACCCGCAGGGCTATGTGACGGCTGGGGGCACGGAAGCTAACATCCAGGCCGTGCGAGCGGCTCGAAATCTGGCCGACGTGTCAGCGCCGAACATCGTCGCTCCGGAAAGCGCACACTTCTCGTTGCAGAAAGCCGCGGAACTGCTCGACGTGGAGTTGCGACGTGTGGAAACTGGAGCGGATCACCGGGCTGACCCGGAGGCAATGGCAGCAGTTGCTGATGCGGAAACAGTCTTGATTTTCTGTGTCGCCGGGTCGACCGAATACGGCCGGGTGGACCCGATCCCGGCGCTCGCTGAACTCGCCGATTCGGTTGGGGCTCGGTGTCACGTGGACGCAGCATTCGGCGGATTCCTCCTGCCATTTACCGACGCCGAATGGCACTTCGGGCACGCACCCATCGACTCGATGACGATCGACCCCCACAAGGTCGGTCGGGCAGCGATTCCAGCCGGCGGATTCCTCGCAAGAGACGACTCGGTTCTCGATGCACTCGCCGTCGAAACACCGTATCTCGAATCGGCCACACAGGCCTCACTGGGGGGAACACGAAGCGGTGCGGGAGTTGCGAGCGCCCATGCTGCTTTGCAAGTGCTCTGGCCGGAGGGATATCGGGCGGCATTCGAGCGAAACATGGACCTCGCGACCTGGGTCACGGGGGAACTCGAATCACGGGGCTATCCCGTATCTCAACCGACGTTGCCCCTGGTCACTTGGGTGCCCGAGTCCGAACTCTTCGAGGCGCTCCGGGCCGCCGGTTGGAAAATCGCCCGCACGAGAACGGGAGCCATCCGACTTGTTATTATGCCCCACGTCACCAAGTCCATGCTCGAGTCCTTCCTGGCCGATGTCGATCAACGCCGGTCGTGACCGGCATCGTTTTGAAACGTGACTCGTACCATTGAGATATGTTGGGATCGCTCCTAGATATCGGCCTCGGGGGGTTCGAAGCTGCGGTGGCCGCAGCCTCGGGGTGGAGCGGTCTGGGGGTAATCTTCGTCTACTCGATTTTGATCGCGTTTGTTCTCCCGCTGCCAAGCGAAATCGTCCTCTGTCCGGTCGGCTATCTGTGTCCCGTGAACACCCTTGCGCTCGCTCCGTTGCCCTACGAAGTGCAACTCGGACTGGTAATCGTGGTTAGCGGGCTTGGCAAAGCCATCGGGAGCGTCATCGCCCTGCTGGTCGGTCACAACGCCTCACATTCCGGGATCGTGATTCGGAGTCTCCGTCGACTCGGGTTTCAACCGCTCGAATGGTCCCAACGAACACTCGTCAAAATCGGGCAGCGGTGGGGCCATCTCGGGATGGCAGTGGGCCTGAGCGTTCCCTTTTTCCCCGACACCGCATCCATCTACGCGTTCTCCGTGATCGAGAGCAGCTATACCAAATTCGCGGCCGCGGCCTTTGCCGGCAGCGTTGGCCGACTCGGGGTGACGATGGGGCTAATCGAAGGGGCACTCTTCTTCATTTGAGTTTACCCACGACTGAAGTCGTGGGGTTTCTCCTGCGTTTACTCTAACGGAAACGGGGAGCTTTAACCTGCGGGGCTGGCATCCATACCCATGAGTTACGAGCCGTTCCCCACGGACAACCCGGCGGTGGTGACCTGTGGGCTTCCCTATGCGAACGGGGACCTTCACATCGGACACCTCCGGACCTACGTGAGTGGTGATGTCCTCACTCGGTCGCTCCGGACAATCGGCCAGCAGACCGCTTTCGTCTCAGGGTCAGATATGCATGGGACGCCGATCGCGGTCAACGCCGCCGAATCCGGCGTCTCACCTGAGGACTTCGCCCTCGACTGGCACGAAACCTACGAGGATACCTTCCCGCAGTTCGACATCGATTTCGACAACTACGGTCACACCCATCAAGAGACGAACGTAGAAATGACGCGGGAAATCGTCGAGACGCTCGACGAGAAGGGCCATGTGTACGAAAAAGAAATCGAAGTGGCCTGGGACCCAATCGAAGGCCAGCCGCTTCCGGACCGCTACGTCGAAGGTACCTGCCCCTATTGTGGCGCAGATGCCCGGGGCGACGAATGTGACGAGGGCTGTGGTCGCCATCTGGAACCCGGCGAGATCGAAAACCCGACGAGTATTCTCACTGGCAATCCGGCTGAATATCGCTCTCGGGCGCACAAGTTCTTCGAGGTCTCCGCGTTTCAGGACTACCTCGGGAAGTTCATCAACCGACTGGAGGGAACGAAAAACGCCCGCAATCAGCCGCGAGAATGGATCGAGGGGGAGTTACAAGACTGGTGTATTACCCGAGACCTCGATTGGGGCATCGACTACCCAGAACGGGAGGGCGAGGAGACCGACCTCGTGCTGTACGTCTGGGTCGACGCCCCGATCGAATACATCTCTTCGACCAAACAATACACGGAACGTGTCGGTCCGGACACCTACGACTGGGAAGAAGTCTGGCGTGAGGAGGGGGAAATCGTTCACGTCATCGGGCGGGACATCATCCAGCACCACACTGTCTTCTGGCCGGCCATGCTCGCTGGGGCCGGGTTCACCGAGCCACGAGCGGTGATGGCAAGCGGCTTTGTCAACCTCGACGGAGCAGGCTTCTCGACGAGCCGGGATCGGGCCGTGTGGGCTGACGAATACCTCGATTCCCCGTTCGAGACCGATCTGCTGCGGTACTACATTGCCACGTCCGGGGCCTTCCAGCGTGACATCGACTTCTCCTGGGAGGCATTCCAGGAACGGGCCAACACCGAACTGGCAGACGTTGTAGGGAACTTCGTCTACCGGGCGCTCCTCTTTGCGACGCGGAACTACGACGGGACCCCCGACGTGGAGGTTTCCCCGGCCGTCGAAGAAGAAATCGAGGCGGCCAAGGAGAACTTTCGGTCGGCAATCAACGACTACTCAGTTCGAGACGCCGGAAATGTTCCGCTGGAACTCGCCCGGTACGGAAACGAGTACATTCAGCGCAACGAACCCTGGAACCTCGTCGACGAGGACCCGGCTGAAGCCGCACAGGTCATCCGAGATTCCGTGCAACTGGTCAAGGCACTCACCATCACCCTCGCGCCGTTCACCCCGGACACCGCCGACCAGATCTGGGCAGATCTTAACGAGCAGGGCTCACTCGAAGACACGAACCTTGAGGCCTGTCTCGAAGTCCCGCCGGACACGTTCGAAGCGCCTCGAGAGCCGTTCGAGAAAATCGAGGACGAGCAAGTCCAGGCCCGCCAAGAAGCGTTAGAAGAGCAGATCGAGGAAACGGCTGCAGCGGACGACACCGACACGACAATGACTGATATCGAACCTGTCGCCGAGGATCGAATCGACTTCGATGACTTTCAGGACCTGGACATACGCGTCGGAGAGATCGAATCCGCCGAACCGATCGAAGGGGCTGACAAATTAGTCCGTCTGGAGGTCGACATTGGCGTCGAAACCCGACAAGTCGTGGCCGGGATCAGGCAACTCCACGATGTCGAGGAACTCCCCGGAACGAAAATCGTTCTCCTGGCCAACCTGGAGAAAGCCGACCTCTTCGGGGTCGAGTCGAACGGAATGATCCTGGCCGCTGGTGACGACGCCGACCTCCTTACCACACAGGGGGACAGTCTCCCCGGCACGAAGATCCAATAGGGCCTGAATCCGGGCGCACAGTTGGCACCTTTATTCGATGTGGGCTCGAAGGGAGGGTAATGCGAAACGCGAAAATCGTCTGCACCCTCGGCCCGGCGACCGAGGATCGCGATTCGATCCGCGCCCTCGCCGACGCCGGAATGACCGTGGCACGGATCAATTCGAGCCACGGCACCCGGGAAGACCGGGCCGCGCTCATCGAGCGGGCTCAACAGGTCGATGCCGCAACCGACAAACCGGTGGCGGTGATGGTCGACCTGCAAGGGCCTGAAATCCGAACCGGCAAAACGGACAGCCCGATCGAAATCGGATCAGGGTCGACGGTTACCTTCGTCGAGTCGTCCGCAGTGTCAGCTGACCGGGTCGGCCTTTCGACGGATATCTCTCATGTGACGCCTGGTGACCGTGTCTTACTCGACGACGGCCGCATCGAGACCGAGGTCGAGTCCGTCGAGGCAGGAGCCGTTCGAGCGACGGTCCTCAGCGGTGGCGCGTTGGGAAGTCACAAAGGCGTCAACGTGCCCGGTCTCGACCTCGACGTCGACGTCGTCACCGAAAAAGACCGGGCCGATCTGGAACTGGCCGTCGAAGCCGACGTGGACTTCATTGCGGCCAGTTTCGTCAGAGACGCCGAGGACGTTCTCGAAGTCGGTCGAGAAATCGAATCCCTGGCTGGGGATATCCCAGTGATCGCCAAAATCGAACGTGCGGACGCGGTCGACCATCTGGACGAGATCATCGGCGCGGCACAAGGCATCATGGTCGCCCGTGGCGACCTGGGGGTTGAACTCCCGATGGAGGACGTGCCACTCATTCAAAAACGGATCATCACGAAGAGCCAAACCGCCGGCGTCCCGGTGATTATCGCAACTGAAATGCTCGATTCCATGGTCGATCAGGCCCGCCCGACTCGCGCCGAAGCCTCGGATGTGGCTAACGCAGTGCTCGATGGCACTGACGCGGTAATGCTCTCTGCCGAAACCGCGATCGGCGACCATCCGACACGGGTGGTCGAAACGATGGATCGGATCATCCGGGAGATAGAAGCGAGCGATGAGTACGGCGATATCGTGGAACAACGGGTTCCGGAAGCACCGGGGGACAGCCGCACTGAGGCACTCGCAAGGTCGGCCAGATACCTGGCCCGAGACGTCGATGCAAGCGCCGTCGTCGTCGCCAGCGAATCGGGGTACACCGCCCGCAGGGTCGCCAAGTTCCGGCCCAGCGTCCCGGTCGTCGCGACGACGCCGAGAGATAGCGTGCGGCGACAGTTGGGACTCGTGTGGGGTGTCAATGCACAATACGCCGACGTCCAGACGGGAACCGCGACCTCGGTCGTCCAAGATTCGGTGAGCGCTGGCCTCGAATCAGGTGTCATCGACCCTGGGGACACGATCGTGGTCCTCACCGGGATGATGACCGAACTCGAGGGCGAGGACACCACGAACACGCTAAAAGTTCATGTCGCGGCCGAAACGCTCGCAGTCGGTCGCTCGGTGGTCGACGGACGGATCGCTGGCCCGGTCGTCGAACTCGAATCCACGGAGCTAGCCACCGTCGACCCTGGCAGCATCGGCATCATCCGGGCCGAGTTCGAGGAGGAGCTTACGAGTGGGGTAGAGAACCTCGGTGGGATCGTCAGCGCCCAATCAGGAATGACCAGTTACGCGGCCATGGTGGCCCGCGAACTCGAAATTCCGATGATCAGCGGGGCCGAACTGACCCAGCTCGAATCGGGCC
>NZ_JAZKRK010000017.1:0-45106 GCF_036626455.1 Halodesulfurarchaeum sp.
CTCGGTTCGTTCGGTCCGTTGGGATGGGAGTGATAGAAGCCGATTAACTCCACCCCCTTCTCGATGAACGTCTCTCGCCCAGCAAGAAGCGCTTCGGGATCGATTTCGAACCGCCGTGTCGGTGTGCTGGCGACGTTTGGCGTCCGAATCGAATCTTGCACCGTCGCCGGCGGGCCGGTTCGGCCGCCAAGGAGCCCACATGCTTCTTTGGGGGCGGCTTCAAGAGCGTGCTCAACGATCGATTCACGAACCGACGCCGCCAGTTGCATTTACCCCAGGTCGCGGCGCATCGCGATGTCGAACCACGGACAGGTCCGCAGTTGCCGGTAGTTCCGGGGGTTCTCCCAGAGGTCCTCGTAATCGACCCATAGCACACCGCCGACCTCCGCCGGATCAGTATCGAGTTCCGGATCCGTCACGGTCGCCGTGAGCACTGCACAGACCTCCCATTCGAGCCCTTCGTCGAGATAGTAGCGTTTGTATTCGAACCGATCGGTCACGCCCAAGTTCTCGTACTGGTCCGGTGTGACCCCGAGTTCCTCTTCGAGACGTTCCTCCGTGGCCTCGATTTGTGTTTGTCCCTCAACCGGATGTGAGGCGACCGTTCCGTCCCAATGTGTATCCCATAGCCGTTTGTCCCGGGCGCGCTGGGCGAGCAACACCCGCCCCTCCTCGTCGAACAGCATACAGGTAAACGCACGATGGCGGATACCGTCCCCGGTGTGTGCTTCGAGTCGATCGACGGTTCCTTCTGCGGTATCTTCCTCGTCGACCGCGATGACCGCTTCGCCGCCGGACCGTTCGCCTGTGGCGGTCTCATTGTCACTCGTTTCGTTGGTCCCACTCATGGACAGTGAAACGGCGAGGACTGATTTGTACCCACCGGTCTTTCACCGGTTCCGGGTCCTCACCCCCGTTTTTCCTCGAGGATCAACCGCGTTTTTGTCGAACGGACCTCCGACTGCTCCCGGGTCCGCGTGATGAGCTCGTTGACCCGTTCGGTGTCCATCGCGTCGACAACGAGGACCATGTCCTCCTCCCCGGAGACCTGCCAGACGAAATCGACTTCGGACCATTCGGCCATTCGTTCGGCGAGGACCTGTGTGTTTACGTCGACTGCAACTGACACCTCGACCATCGACTTGACGTTCCCCGTTCGAGTCGCGATCGTGAACCGCTCGATCGTTCCGTCCTCGAGTAATCGATCGACGCGATTGCGAACTGTGCCTTCGGAGACGTCGAGAATATCCCCGATCTCGGTGTAGGGGGTTCGGGAATCTTCCCGAAGAAGTGCGAGAATCTCCCGGTCGAGATCGTCCATGTCCGTTTCTCTCTCGCCCGGCCGAAAACTGTTTCGAATTTCGTAATTCAACTACGAAAGCAAGCCTTATATTTCATGCAACGTTTGAATCTCGTAATGTCGGACGCCTACATCGCCCTGGAGACCGGCAAGGTCCTTGAGGGTCGCGCCAGGTCGCCCGGGGAGGCCCACGGCGAACTCGTTTTCACGACGCCGTATACGGGCTACGAGGAGAGCCTGACCGATCCGTCCTACGAAGCGCAGGTACTCACCTTCGCGTACCCACTCATCGGGAATTACGGCGTCCGAGCGGAGCGATTCGAGTCCGACCGGGTTCACCCCAACGGGGCCGTCGCCAGGGAACTCACTGATGACGTCGCCGAATGGCTTCAGGACGAAGGCGTCCCGGCGGTCGATGCGGTCGACACGCGGGACCTCGTCTTGGACATCCGGGATGGCGGCGCCATGAAATGCGGGATTTCGGCGGGGCCTGACGCCTCGGCGGAGAAGGCCCGCGAGGAACTCGACGTCTGTCCGCACATGAGCGAGATCGAGGCAATCGGCGATATGGTCAGCGTTGAGGACGTCGAAGTCCATCGGGCCGACGGCGAGGGGCCGAAGACCGCTCTCATTCACTGTGGAACGAAGGGCAGCATTATTGATTCACTACTGGCCCGTGGTTCCGATGTCCACGTGTTCCCCCACGACGCCGATCCGGCCGAGGTGGAATCCGTTGACCCGGACCTGGTCTTCATTTCTAACGGGCCAGGCGATCCGGCGAACTACGGACCGACCGAGGACCTCGTCGAGCACTTCCTCGGTGTGCTCCCCATCGCCGGCATCTGTCTCGGGATGCAGATCGTGGCCAACGCGCTCGACGGCGAGACGACGAAGATGGAGTTCGGCCATCGCGGCGTGAACCAACCAGTCCTCGATCAGGCGAGTGGCCGGGTCGTCATGACGACACAGAATCACGGGTATATGGTCGCTGACGCGGGTGACCTCGACGTGACACAGGTCAACGTCAATGACGACACACCGGAGGGGGCCGAATCGGCCGACATCGGCGTCATTACCCGCCAGTATCACCCCGAGGCTCATCCAGGACCCCACGACACACTGGACTTTTTCGACGACGTCCTGGCGATGGCCGACGCTGGCACCCACCCGAAAGCGACTCAGTAAGATCGGCGCCGGTCGTGTCCCCCTGTCGGGAAAACCCGGTGGGCTTTATTGCTCCCATACGAATCTTGTGCTGATGGCCCACGAGTACGTCGAGCAGCTTTGGGAGCAGCGCGAGCAGAAGGAGGAGTATTTCGCCGAGAGCCCCCGGTCACCGATCCCGCACTCGGTCCAAGCGGAGTTCCCCGGGCTCGAATATTTCCCCGTCGATGAATCCATGCGCTTCGAGGTCGAACTCCACGAACACGAGGATCCCGACCGGTTGACTGTCGAAACGACGGCGGGCAACAGCCAGGAATACCTTCAGTGGGGGGAGTTCCACCTCGAAATCGACGGCGAACCGGTGACGATTCAGGCCTATAAGAGCGATTCCGCCGATGACCGGCTTTGGGTTCCGTTTCGCGACGAGACGAACAGCGAGGCAACCTACGGGGCGGGCCGCTATCTCGACCTCGAACGGGAGCACCACTATCAGGACGGCGTCTGGATTCTCGATTTCAACCAGGCGTACAACCCGACCTGTGCGTACAACGAGGGGTACGAATGTCCACTTATTCCGACGGAAAACTGGCTCGACGTGCGGGTCGAAGCCGGCGAAAAGGAGTATCCCGGCGAGCCACACAGCCCGACAGGTCACTGAGGGACTACTGTTGACCCCACTTTTCGGTCCGTTTCAGCCGGTCCGAGATGGACTCGACGTCTAACGGCTCCTCTTGGGCTTTAAGGGCGGCGAGGGTCGCTCTCGCAGACGAAAAGGTCGAGAAGTAGGTAACCTCCTGTTCGACGGCAACCTGCAACGGTTCGCGGTTCCGGGAGATGATGAGGTCGATGTCCCCGGCCTGGATGGCCGCTTCGAACTCACTCTCGTCTTCGAAGTCAGCAATAGCGAAGTGTCGGGCGAACCCCTCGATGAGCTCTTTGCCGGCCGCAGTCTCGGGGTCGGGGAATTCCTCGTGGCTCAGATCGATCAGCGCGGTCCCTTCAGTCGGGATCGGCTTGTCAATAGCCATCTGGGACTTTTCGTAGGCCTTGCCGAACGTGTCGGCCGTGCCCATAACTTCGCCAGTAGATTTCATCTCAGGGCCGAGTGTGGGATCCGACCCGGGGAGTCTGTCGAAGGGGAGAACGACTTCCTTGAACGAGATCTGCTCGGGGATCTGCTCCTCTACGTCGAGTTCGGGGAGACCCGTCCCAGCCATCACTTTTGCGGCCAGCTTGGCGATCGGGACGCCCGTAGCCTTGGAGATGAACGGCACCGTCCGGGAGGAGCGGGGGTTCGCTTCGAGGACGTAAACAGTGCCATCTTGGATGGCCAACTGGACGTTGAGCAGGCCGACTGTTTCGAGAGCCGTGGCGATGTCTTCGACGACATCACGCACCCGCGCCATCGTCTCCTGACCCAGGTTCTGCGGCGGGATCATCACGGCCGAGTCACCCGAGTGAACCCCGGCGCTCTCGATGTGCTCCATGACGCCGCCGATGAGGATTTCCTCGCCGTCGGCGACCGCGTCGACGTCTAGTTCGATGGCGCCTTCGAGATAATCGTCGACGAGAATCGGCTTTTCAGGGGAGACCCGCACGGCCTCCTCGATATAGCCTTT
Organism: Halodesulfurarchaeum sp.; assembly: GCF_036626455.1. Classification (NCBI taxonomy): domain Archaea; kingdom Methanobacteriati; phylum Methanobacteriota; class Halobacteria; order Halobacteriales; family Halobacteriaceae; genus Halodesulfurarchaeum; species Halodesulfurarchaeum sp. The sequence goes on from NZ_JAZKRK010000017.1 coordinate 4,084, forward strand.
CAGTTCGTTGTCGTCGTAGACCACTTCCATCCCCCGGCCGCCGAGCACGTAACTCGGCCGGACCAGAACGGGATAGCCGATCTCGTGGGCCAGGTCGAGCGCTTGGGCTTCGTTTGTGGCCGTCCCGCCGGAGGGCTGATCGACGCCCATCTCGTCCATCAGAGCGTTGAACCGGTCCCGGTCCTCCGCAAGGTCCATCGCCTCAACACTCGTTCCCAAGAGTTCACACTCGAGGTCCCGCCGCTCGATTTCGGCCGCGAGCGGGTCCCCGATGTTCACGGAGGTTTGACCGCCGAACTGGACCATCACCCCGTCGGCATTGGTTGCTTCGATGATGTCTGTGACTTCTTCTGCGGTGATCGGTTCGAAGAACAGGCCGTCGGAGGTATCATAATCCGTCGAGACGGTCTCGGGATTGTTATTGACGATGTGGGTCTCGATGCCTGCCTCCCGAAGTGCCCGGACGGCGTGGACGGTTACGTAGTCGAATTCGACTCCCTGTCCGATCCGGATCGGGCCTGCACCGACGATTACCACACTTTCGACGTCCGGGTTAGTCTGCACCTCCACGCGGGTCCGTTCTCCTGGTGAGCGTGCGGAGTAATAATACGGTGTCGAGGCGGCGAACTCCCCGGCACACGTATCGACCTGTTTGAACGTACGTCCTGGGCCTTCCGACTCGGTCGTTTCGACACTGACTGCCGGGTCAGCATTGGTCCCCGGGAGGTCCATCTCGGTCGGTCCCAGCCCCCCACCGGTCGCACTTGTATCGACCGTTCCGTCGGTCGCCATGGCGGCGGTTTCGGCGTTCGTGTAGCCGGTTTTGAGGGCCGGTTCGAAGTTCCCGTCAGCCGCCTTCCCAGCGGCAGTCGCTACATTGGCGAACCGTTCGATGTACCACTCCTTGATTCCGGTTGCCCCGACGACCTCCGCCGTGGTGAATCCACGATCGAATGCCTCGAAGATGGCGTAGGGCCTGTCCGGGGTCGGGGTTTCGAGATGGTTTTTGACCAATTTTTCGTCCGAGACCGCATCCCAGTCCACAGCGGGGACGTACTCCGTCGAACGCAACGCTTTGAGCAGGGATTCCTCGAAGGTCCGGCCGATGGCCATCGCCTCCCCAGTCGACTTCATCGCCGTCGAGAGCGTGAAGTCCACTTCGGGGAACTTGTCTATGGGCCACCGAGGGATCTTCGTCACGATGTAGTCGATCGCCGGTTCGAAGGCTGCGGTCGTTTCACCCGTGATCTCGTTTTCGATCTCGTGGAGTTTCTTGCCCAGTGCGACCTTTGCGGTGACTCTTGCGATGGGATACCCGGTCGCTTTGGAGGCCAGCGCGGAGGACCGCGAGACACGGGGGTTGACTTCCACGACACGGTATTCCCCGCCTGGGGTTCCGTCGTCGTGCCACGCGAACTGGATATTACAGCCGCCCTGTATGCCCAGGTCCCGAATGACCTCGAGGGCTGCGTCCCGCATTTCCTGGTGACCCTCGTCGGGGATGACCTGACTCGGGGTCACGACCATCGATTCGCCGGTGTGGATCCCCATCGGATCCAGGTTCTCCATGTTGCAGATGATGATCGTGGAGTCCGCGGCGTCCCGCATGACCTCGTATTCAAGTTCGACCCATCCGTCGATGGACTCGGTGATCATCACCTCGTGGTTCCGTGAGAGGTTGAGTCCGCGCTGGACACGGTCGTGGAGGTTCTCCATGTCGTGCACCACGCCGGATCCCTGCCCGCCAAGAGTGTAGGTCGTCCGCATGATGACTGGCAGGCCGCCGACGGTATCCACGGCGTTCTCGATTTGTTCGAGACTCTCGATGGTGACCGATTCGGGGACCGGCTGATCGAGGGCCTGCATCCGGTCACGGAACTGTTCGCGGTCCTCGGTCGCGTAGATCGTTTCCAGCGGGGTCCCCATGATCTCGACGTCGTACTCGTCGAGAACGCCCTGCTCGGCGAGTTCGGCGGTGACGTTCAGTCCGGTCTGGCCGCCCAGCCCCGCGATCACGCCATCCGGTTCTTCTTCACGGATGACTTCGGCGATGGCCTCGGTGGTGATCGGTTCGAGGTAGACCTCGTCGGCCATCTCCGGGTCGGTCATGATCGTCGCTGGATTCGAGTTGACGAGGACGACCCGGACGCCCTCCTCTTGGAGGGCTCGGCAGGCCTGTGCGCCGGAGTAATCGAACTCAGCAGCCTGTCCGATCTGGATCGGCCCACTTCCGATGAGAAGTACGGTCCGGTCGTCTGGCATTACCGAGTGAAACCCGCACATCGTAATAAGTCCGGCGAAAGTTTCCAGTTTTCGCAACTCGATTTCGAAATTCGAAGGATTTGCCCCTCCCGTCAATGGGCCAGGACCAGGATCTTCTCGGGCGTGCTTCGCACACAGATCGGCTCAGGTGGCGGAGACGAAAACGAGAGTGCCTGGTCTTCGGCCACGAGCAACCGATCGAAAACGTCGCCACTGACTGGACAGGTGTATCCTTCGCGGTTTTCGAGGGTCATCGTCGACCCGTCCTGTTCCAGCAGTTTGAGTCCCGCTCGGTAGTCGTGTACGGAAAAGCCGTCTTCGACAGCCAGTGTCGGCATTAACTGATCGATGGTCTCTTCGCCCCAAGAAGGTATGATGCCGAGGCTCGTTAGTCCCGACAGCCTCGTCGGTTCAGTAGAAATCCTCGATCAACTCGTCGTAGGCCTTTGCGAGCTGTTCGGTCACGGGCCCGACCGCGAACTGTTCGCCATCGAGTTCCCCGACAGGCCACACTTCACCGGTCGTGTTGGTTAGGAACAGCTCGTCCGCCTCAGCAAGCCGCTCCGGCCGATAGCGTCCCGTTTCGACCGGAATATCTAAATCGGCGGCCAAATCGAGGACCACGCCCCGGGTCACGCCCGCGAGAATTGCCCCCTCGAGACTCGGCGTATGGAGGACGCCGTTCTCCACGAAAAACACGTTGGCAGTCGTTCCTTCGGCCACGTAGCCTGCCGTGTCCAGGAGCAACGCATCGTCGGCCGCGACAGTCCCGTCCTCGTTTCTGAGTTCTAACCTGGCCAGGACCCCGTTGAGGTAATTGTGGGTTTTCAGTCCGGGCGGAATCGCGTCCGGGTGATTTCTCCGTGTTTCGACGGTCTCCACCACTGCCGGCCCGTCCCATCGCGGCTCGCCCTCTACCCCCGCACGCGGGAGTTCTTTGACAATCACCACGATCGTCGGGTCAATGTCGGGTTTGGGCGTGAGCGCTCCCGGTTGGATACCTCGGGTAATCGAGACGCGCACGTACCCATCTTCGAGATCGTTCGCGTCGAGTGTCTCTTCGACACGCTCGTGGAGGTCGTCCGGAATCACCGCGGGCATTCCGAGTTTTTCACAGGTGGTTTGCAGTCGCTCGAGATGCGCATTCCATTTGAAGAGGGTTCCCCCGTAGGCTCGCAGCGTCTCGAAGGCCGCGTCGCCGTATTGAAACCCCCTGTCAGCGACATTGACGGTCGCCGCTTCGGCGGGCACGAGCTCGCCGTTTACGTGGTATTGCATACGTCTTCAACGAACCATGCCACGATATCTATTCCCTTCGGTGTCAGGATGCTTTCTGGATGGTACTGTACGCCGTAATGAGGCTTGACATCGTGGCGCACACCCATCACCAGTTCTGGTTCGTCGTCGGTCCAGGCGGTCTCTTCCAGACTCGCTGGGAGGTTTTCTCGTTGGACCCCCAGGGAGTGATATCGTCCCGCCTCGAACTCATCAGGGAGGGTGGCGTACATACCCTCGCCGTCGTGGGTCACGATGGACGATTTCCCATGGACGACGCCCGGGGCGAGATCCACCGGTGAGCCGTGGACCGCACAGAGGGCCTGGTGGCCGAGACAGACTCCTAGAGTCGGATAGTCCACTTCCGCGAAGATCGGCATTGAAACGCCTGCGTCCTGGGGAATCCCCGGCCCTGGCGAGACGATGATACCGTCCGGGTCTAACGCTCGAATCTCCGGGATATCGATTTCGTCGTTCCGTTTGACGGTCATCTGGCCTGCGAATTCCCCGGCGTACTGGACCAGATTGTACGCGAAGGAGTCGTAGTTGTCGACCACCAGGATGTGAGGCCCGCTCTCTTTAGTCAAATCGCTCATTCGCCCACCCCCAGGTCCCCGGCGTCGAGGGCCGCATCGACCGCGTTGAGCAGGGCGCGGGCCTTGTCGAGTGTCTCGTCGTATTCCCGATCCGGGACCGAATCGTGGACGATCCCGCCACCAACCCGGAGGTGATAGTTCTCACCATGTCGCACCAGCGTCCTGATCACGATATTGAGGGTGGCCCGCTCGTCGAACCCGATTGCGGCCATGCTGCCGGTATAGGGCCCCCGTCGGGTCGATTCGACCTCCTCGATGATCTCCATCGTCCGTGGTTTTGGTGCGCCGGTGATCGTCCCACCCGGGAACATTGCCCGAATGGCGTCTACGACTCCCGAATCAGGTCGGAGCCGCCCCGAAACCAGCGACACCAGGTGCATCACCTCGGAGTACCGGTCGACCCGGCGATACTCGTCGACGGTGACTGTCCCGTATTCGGACACTTTCCCGAGGTCGTTTCGCTCCAGATCCACCAGCATGGCGTGTTCAGCCCGTTCTTTCTCGTCGCCCGTGAGATCTGCTTCAAGCGTGCGGTCCTCGTCTTCAGTTGCCCCGCGAGGGCGCGTCCCCGCGATCGGTTCGGTTTCGATGCGATCACCCTCGCGTTCGAGGAGGAGTTCGGGACTCGCGCTCACCAGATCGACCCCTGGGTATTCGATCAATCCAGAGTACGGGGCGGGATTAACCGACCGGAGCGCGTCGTAGGCCTCGACCGGATGAACGGCGGCTGGGGCCTCCAACCGCTGCGAAATATTGACCTGGAAGGTATCCCCGGCCCTGATGTAATCCTGTACCGTTCCCACCCGGTCCGCGTACATCGAGCGGTCGGTTGGGCTCTGGAATTCCGCGGTATTTGTCACGGCCGGCGGATCGCCGACCGTCGGATCACCAGCAGCGATCCGCGCAGCCAGGGCGTCTAACTGGTCTCGACCCCGCTCGTAGGCAGCCGTCGCATCTTCTTCGACGGTGGGCGAGGCGACGAGGAACAATGACGGCTCCTCCGCAAGTGGCATTTGCCAGGCTGCGATGGCCTCGTAGACGCCGAACTGGAGATGTGGCAGTCCACGGTCGTCGGTCGCCTGCTCGGGGAGGTCCTCGAGGTCCCGGACGACATCGTAGGAGAGCCAGCCGAAGAGGCCGCCTGGATAGGGGATTTCACAGTCGGTTTCGGCGAGCGATTCCTTATCCAGGACCGTCTCTAACTGGTCGAGTGCCCCTGCGCCGTCGACAGTGAGAAACGCCGTGGGTTCAACGCCGAAGTAGCCCCACCCCTCGCGCCCACCGGAGGTTTCGAAGAAAAATGACGGCTCGGCCCCCCTGGCCCGCCGGTACGCAGTCCATGGATCGACCGACAGCGTTCCCATGATTGGAACGCGAGTCCCAGCCGGGGACCCAGCAGCCCGTTCGTGGAACGCGGAACGGGAGGTCGACACCGTGAACGCAGACATACTGGTGGAACGTCGGGCTCGATTCAAGACACTTTGGGTCTTTGTCGGTCCTGCCGACGCTTTTCAAACCGGCTCGTCGAACTCGTCATCGAAGTCCCGAACGTCCCGGTACTCCGTGACGAACTCCTCGACATCGAAGTCGGCCCGGTGTTCGGTAAAGGCCGCCGTCGCCGAATTGTCTCCCACTTCCGTGACCGCGTTCGCCATGATTTCGAGTATCGCTTCGACGACGAGTTCGTGGAGTTCCCGCGAATCGAAGGCCGAGACCCAAGCCACTGCGAATCCCGTCGACCCGTCCTCCATCGCGTCGTGGGCGACCAGATGCTCGGGATAGGCGTCCATCACCAGTCCCATAAGTGGAATTGTCCCGAATTCGTCGGTTTCAGTGCCCTCCGCGGCGAGCGTCTCGGCGAGCACCTCTGTGACCGACGCGGGCAAGAACCGGGTCGGTGGATGTGGGTCCATGACGACGGCGTGGGTGGCCCCACACTCACATGCGAATTCTCGGAGCCCCAGATCAAGGTCGTCGGGCGTGATAGTCTCGCCACAGGGCAAATCGATCGTCGTGTCGCTCGTATCGGACGGAACGCCTGGTTGGGCCATTATGGCCACTCCTCCCGGTCTGGTTCCCCATCAGGCTTGCGCTGTTCACCGACTGGCCAGCCCGCTGCCTTGGCGGCGTCTTCGACCGGGAAGTACTCCCAACCGGCTGCTATGGCCGCTTCTCGGTCCGTTTCGTCCGTGCCGATCATGACGTAGCGATCCGATTCGAACTGGCCTCTGACACTCTCCAGGGTCTCTTGGAACCCATCCGGGCCCGAAAAGAAATCCTCGCGGATGCGACGTTTCCGCGTGTAATTCGTCAGCACGTGTGTCGGTTCGTCGGCCGAAACGACCCCTGCGTAGCGGGTCCATTGCCGGGCGTCGGCAAACGCGGTCCCCGGTTCGGCGAGGGCCTGTAATGCCGACAGTTCGAAGGCAAGGGTCATTTCGCCCCCGTCATCCGGCGTGTCCATACGACTGCTGGGAGCGATTCGCGCAAAACCGCTTCGGTCCGGGGCCGAAAAGGGGTCTTAGTCGAAGTTGACGTCAACGTCGAGGTCTTCCAGGCTGAAGGACTCCTGCAGGAGCACGTCCTTCTGATCGGCAACTTCCGCGCCGCTCAGGATGAGGTCCTTGTACTTGGACTGGGCAGCGAGGTCGCCGATGAGGACGCCACCGATGAGCTGGCCGTCCTGGAACGCGAGACGCCGCCAGGACGTCTCGTCGTACTTCCGCTCGGCATCGTCGTCACCCTCTGTCGGGTAGCCAAAGGAGAGGAAGGGGAAGTCAAAGTGCGTGATCGAGTACGAAGAGACCCACCGGAACTCCTCGGTCTCAACGTCTGCGCCCTGGTCCGCGAGCATCGTGCGAGCGGCCAGACTGCCCTGTTCCTTCGCCGAGCCCCAGGAGCCGTTTTGGGCCTCGCCTTCGATGACTGGATCGAAGAAGGTCACGATGTCCCCGGCCGCATAGATGTCATCCGCGTCGGTCCGCATGTATTCGTCCGTGTGAATGCCGCCGTTGGTCTCGACATTCGTGCCCTGCAATAGTTCAGTGTTGAAATTCAGGCCGATAGCGGCGCCGACAAAGCGACTCTCGTAGCGCTCGCCATTGGCGTCGATCGTTGCATCGACGTGCCCCTCATCGTCCATCACGAATTCCTCAACGCCGGACTCGAGCACCAGCTCGATTCCCATGTCACGCATCGCTTTGTGCATGATCTCGGCCCCTTCGAGGCTCAGCGCGTATCGCCACCAGCGATTCCCGCGCATGATGTACCAGGCGTTCTCCAAGTCATAGGCGCCGGCGATGGCGGCCAGGTCGATGCCGAGCAGGCCAGCACCGACGATGACGGCATTCTCAGCCGTTTCCATTCCTTCCCGGATGTCCCGAGCGTCTTCGAACGTCCAGAAGTGATGGAGTCCGTCAGCGTGACTGCCAGGGACGGGAATATTTGCCGGTGTGCCGCCGGTTGCGACGAGTAACTTGTCGTACTCGTAGGTTTCGCCCTCGTGAGTGTAGAGTTCGTGGGCGTCCTCGTCCACGGAGGTCACGAGCGTGTTCATTTGAAGGTCAATGTCACGATCCCCATACCAGTCGGTTTCGTGGATTGAGACCGGACCCTCGGGCATTTTGCCCTTGGCGTACTCCTTGATGAGAATGCGGTTGTAGAGGGCCTCTCCCTCGTCGGTGATGACGGTAATGTCCGCGTCGTCATCGTGTTCGCGGAGTTCTTCGGCGGCCGTACTTCCAGCGATTCCATCGCCGACAATCACGTAGGACGCACTCATACAAGGGTTTTCTTCGTCTTCCTTAATGTGGATTGCTATATCAGTCAAGCCCCGTTTCGGACCGATTATGTCCGGGTCCGAAGCGCTCGGATCGCCTGCTGGCAACCTTGGACGAGTGGCTCGCCATGTCCCGGAGCGACGATTTCGACCGGTGGGAGACGGTCGAGCAGCCGTTCCACGCTGTGATCGATTCTGACCGTGTCCCGATTCAGGTACCACGGCGGGCGCGAGAGGGTTTCTCCATCACTTCTGAGCAGATCTCCGATGAAGGCTACGTCTCTGGCCTCGCTGACGTAGGCGACGTGACCTGGTGAGTGGCCTGGGGTGTGGATCGCGGTGAACGAACCGATCTCGTCCCCGTCTTTCACAGTGGAGAGCGGGCGGTTCGGTGGCGTGAGAAACACCGCTCCGAAGCGCTGGATTGCTTGTTTCACGCCGGAGAGGCCCGGCACGGTTCGGCCCGCGACGAGGTCCAGGTCGCCTGCGCCGACGATGATTTCCGGCGATCCTGGGACCGCGGTGAGGGCTCCGACGTGATCGAAATCGTAATGTGTCACGAGAATCCGCTCGACCTGTGCCGGTTCGAAGCCAGCGGCCCGAATCTCGGATTTGATTGTGGAGCCACTCCACGGGAGGCCAGCGTCGATCAGCGTGAGCACGTCGTCGTCGACAAGGTAGGCGTTCACGTAGTCCAAGTCGAGGTGCCAGATGCGTTCGGTAAGGTGGCCACCCATGGGTGAGAAACTGACCGCTCAGCGGTTTGCATAGACCATTTCGGCGATCACTTGACGCTTTCCTTCGTCGTCATCGTTCACGTATTTGTACCTGGTATCCGGGTTTTCGTCGGTCGTCACGACGTGGGACCCATCACAAAACGGATACTCGGCCGAGAGCCCGCACATACAGATCGCGATGTCTCCCTTTTCCTCGTCGATATCGCTCTCGTCGATTCGGTGGGGACCGTTCGCATCGTGGGTGATTTCTCGGGGCATACACGGACTTTCGTCCGCCCAGTATTTATAGGAGGGCGGTGAAACCGGCGCTTTAACGTCTCAATCGGTTACATGCAACCTCTGCCCCGGAGTAATGGATTGATCTCCATCAGTCGCTGTTAGGTGGGTTGAAAGATCGGGACACGGTAGTTCTGGGCGTAGCCGTCTGCCCCGTGTTACAAGTCAGTGGCAGCCAATTACGAACTCGTTTCCAGGTCCCGGATCCCGTCGTTTCCCAGTCGTTCAGAACGGCGGTCGAAAAGCTGTTGACCCGGGCGGATTCGAACGACGTGTCTTTCGAGAATCGATCCTGGGATCTCAGCCCCGGTGCTTCAGCGGATCGCATGGATCTGCAGATTACGACCCTCAGGTCGGTCCGTTCGAGTCACTACTCCACCGATTGACTGCTCGGTGACGAAGTTTCACCGGCTTTCGAGGATGCGGTCGGCCACTTCGAATCCGGCGACGATTCCCCCGTCGAGACTCCGCTCTGGGTACTGGGCGCGGGACGCCATGCCGGCGTAATAGACGCCATCGCCGACGGCCTCGCCGAGGTCGAAGGGCACGACCTGTTCGAGATACCCGCGCTCGTAGACCGGGGCCGTCCGCCGGTTCCGGGCCGTTTTAATCCAATTCACCGATCCGCGGTCGAAGTCCGGAAAGAGCGATTCGATCCCATCGAGCCACGTGGCCTCGATGTCCTCGTCAGAAGCCGCAAAGAGCGGATCGTCCGCGGATTGCACGTATTTCGGCACGTAAAGGAGGTGTTCGTCACCATAGTGACTCGGGTCGATGAAGTTGGTGTGCTCGATAAGGGCGCCGAACGGTGCTTCGTCTCCGATGTTGAGCCAGTAGGTGTTCGTGAGCGGTTCGTCCATCGAGACGACCGAGCAGACCGTGCCTTGAAACTCGATGTCACAGGTGTACCCCGTCAACTCCTCGAGGACGTTGGGCATTGTTGCCACGATCGCACTTTCGACAGAGCGGGTCCCCGATTCCTCGCCTTCTATCGTGATCGACTCGATCCCCGCGTTCCCCGTGGAGAGTTCAGTTACACGGGTGCCGGTGACGAGACTTTCAGCCCCGATTTCCTCGATCAATCGGTCGACGAGCCGGCCAAATCCACCTTTCAGGTAGCCGAGTGGCTCCCCGCGAAGCAGGTCTCGCTCCCCGCGGAACCGAACCCGGCCGAGGAGCCAGGCGGCACTGATCTCGTCTTTTCGGGCGCCGAACTTCGCGTCTAAAAGCGGTTCGAAGAAGTTCTCGTAGACTCCGGCAGTGGTGTGCTCTCGCACGAACTGCTCGAGTGGGACATCTTCGTAGGCTTCGAGTTCCTCGTACGCCTCGAGGCTTGGGAGGCCCTCGCGAACGTCGACACCGAGGACGAGCATACCCAGTCGGAACGTATCATACAGGCTCAGATAGGGATAGGCGGCGATTTCCCAGGGCCTGTCGAGCGGATAGACCGTCCCGTCCATATAGTAGGCGTTCTTCCCAATGGGCCACTCCAGGTCCTCGTTTAATCCCACCTCCTCGATCAGGGAGACGATCGTTTCCTCGCTCTTCGAGAGGTGGTGGTAGTAGCGCTCGATCGGCTCGCCCCCGGTCTCGTAGCTGGCCGCAAGCCCGCCCACTTGGTCGGCCGCTTCGTAGATCCGGACGTCGTGTCCCGCCTGCGTGAGTCGGTACCCGGCGGCGAGTCCAGCGATCCCGCCACCGACGATGGCGATCATACCTCCATCTGTGCGAGCCGCGTGGAATAGGATTGTGATACGGCACATGAACAATCTTAAAGCCTTTCGCGGTCGAAATGCTCCGTACTCACAATGGACATTGCTGATATTGCGACGACGGATTACATCGAAGTCCCCGTCGACCGACGACTCGGAAAAGTTCGTTCTATCTTCGAGAAAGAACACCCAAAAGGGATCATCGTCACCGAGGGCGGCAGCTACCGTGGTGTCATCACCGAACGCCATCTCCTCCAGTCCCACGTCGAGGACGACCAGAAGGCAGCCGCGGTGGCACAACCTGCGCCAAAGGTCTCCCGGACCGAAGACATCAGGGACACTGCCAGGATGCTCGTCGAGGGCAACACGAAGGTCGCGCCAGTGTTCGAAGGTGGCTCGCTCTGGGGCATCGTCACTGAGGACCTTATCTTGGAGGCAGTCCTCGACAACCTCGATGCGCTCACTGTCTCGGACATCTACACGACCGATCCGGTCACCGTCCCCGATGATGCCACGGTCGGCCGCGTCATCAATCTCCTGCGCGAGAACGGCGTCTCCCGACTTCCAGTCCTCGACGACGGCTTGCTCACTGGCGTCGTGACGGTTCACGACGTGGTCAATGTCGTCGTCAGGGACATGTCCAAAACGACGACCGGTGACCGTAGCGGCGAAGTCGAGCGGGTACTCGACCTCCCGGTTTTTGACGTGATGTCGAGCCCGGTCGAGACGGTCACCCCCTCCGTGTCCGTGGAGGACGCAGTTCGGCGGATGCTCGACGGTGACTTCGGCGGTGTCGTCGTCACCGATCCCAAAGATGACTCAGACGTCGAGGGCGTTCTAACGAAGACTGACGTCCTGCGGGCGTTGACCTACACAGAGGAGGCCCAGATGGACGTCCAGATCACCAACATCGACCTGCTGGATACCATCTCCCGGGAAGAGATTCGAGAACAGATCACGGGTATCTCGGACAAATACAGCGATATGCAGGTCCAGCACGCTCACGTCCGCTTCAATCAGCACAAGGAGAAACTCCGAGGCACGTCACTCGTGCAGGCCCAGATCCGGTTGCGGACCAATCGCGGACAGGTCGCGGGAACGGGCGAAGGCTACGGAGCGGACAACGGCTTCTACGTCGCCGTGGACAAACTCGAGCGCAACGTCCTCGAAATGAAGGACATCCGCGCTGACGAAGAGTACGAAGGCCAACTACTTCGCAAGCTCAACGAGCTGTAGACGCGGTTTTGAGGCCCGCCTGACGGCCTATCGCTGACTCGTTTCGATTCCATCCCCGGCAATCACGAACTCCGCGCTCTCCCCCTCGGCCTTCGCGCGGTGTTTTTCCAGCACGGCTCGCCTGTTGGAACCTTTATAGCGATCGAGCCGGACGATCGTCCCGGTCCAGTGTGAGAGGGTATGGCCACCCAGCGGGCGCGGTCGCCCGCCGTCGCTGTCAGGATCGCTGAAGACCTGATTCGTAAGCACTACGGCGATATCGTGTTTGCGGGCCAATCCAAGGAGATGGGTCACCTGATCGGCGACAGCCCGCAATGCGTCCCCGTTTTCGGTGTCAGCGGTGCGACGGAGGCGATAGAAACCGGTCGCGCTGTCCAGGACAATGAGATCCAACTGGTCGCCGAACTCGGCGGCGTCTTTGACCGCCTCCGCCTGCTCGTCGAAGTCCAGGGCCTCACTCACGATGACATTCTGGGCGGCGCTGTCCTGGTCGGTCGTATTGCCCGCGAGCACCTGCTCGAAGCGCTCGATCGAGAGTCCCTCGGTGTCGATGTAGAGTGCCTGACCGCCAGTTGCTGCGACGGCTACGGCGCTGCTTAAGGCGACATTCGTCTTGCCCGCTCCGGGTGGGCCATACAGCTGTGTCGCGGTTCCTCGCTCGAATCCACCGCCGAGCAAGGAATCCAGCGCTCCGCAGCCAGTGGGCACGTCGGCTGTCACACCTCCGGGTTCGTTGTGATCACCTGAAAAGGCCCCGATGTACGCAGGCGATTTCGCCACTGGCGCAATGGTTTTCCGTCGTGCCATCACAACCTAACACATCCCATAGGCCGACCATGAACGAAGTTCAACTCGAGGTGGCAAAGGCCTACCCGAACGATTCGGGCCGAGGCATCGCCCGCCTTGATCCCGATACGTTGTTGCATCTCAAACTCAGCCCCGGCGACATCATCGAGATCGAAGGTGCGGAGTCGACCGCGGCGAAAGTCTGGCGTGCGGACCGCCAGGACTGGAACAGCGACACCGTCCGCATCGACGGGTTCACACGGCAAAACGCAGACGTCGGCATCGGCGAGCGCGTCACGATCAGAAAGGCAACGACAGAACCAGCCGAGACGCTGGTGTTAGCACCTCCTGAGGACGCGAGCGTGCAGTTCGGCTCGGACGCGGCCGGGATGGTCAAACGCCAGATTCTCAAGCGCCCCGTCGTATCCCGCGACATCGTCCCGGTGATGTCCAGCACGAACCACCCCTTCATGCGATCACCGGGCCAGGCAATCCCGTTGATCGCCGTCGAATCTGAACCGGAGGGCACAGTTCTCGTCACCGAGGAAACAGACGTCGAACTCCGGGAGGAACCTATCGCCGGCTTCGAACGCACCGGGGGTGGCATCACCTACGAGGACATCGGCGGCTTGGAAAACGAGATCCAGCGGGTCCGGGAGATGGTCGAACTCCCGATGAAACATCCGCAGGTGTTCCAGAAACTTGGAATCGAGCCACCACAGGGAGTCCTCCTCCACGGCCCACCAGGAACGGGGAAGACCCTGCTCGCAAAGGCGGTCGCCAACGAAACGTCAGCGAGTTTCTTCTCCATTGCGGGCCCGGAGATCATCTCGAAGTACTACGGGGAGTCTGAACAACAACTCCGGGATATCTTCGAAGACGCGAACGAGGAGTCCCCAGCGATCGTCTTCATCGACGAATTGGATTCCATCGCTCCCAAACGCGAGGACGTGACCGGCGAAGTCGAGCGCCGGGTCGTGGCCCAACTGCTGACGATGATGGATGGCCTCGAAGGCCGGGGCGAAGTCATCGTCATCGCGGCGACCAACCGCGTTGACGCCGTGGACCCCGCGCTCCGTCGTCCCGGTCGGTTCGACCGCGAGATCGAGATCGGGGTTCCGGACGAGACTGGCCGCGAGGAGATCCTCCGGATTCACACACGGGGCATGCCGCTCTCGGACGAAGTGGCGCTTTCGGAGCTGGCTGATGACACCCACGGCTTCGTGGGCGCGGACATCGAATCTCTCTCGAAGGAGGCTGCGATGCGGGCGCTCCGGCGGTACCTCCCGGAGATCGACCTCGACGAACAAGACGTCCCGCCGTCGTTGATCGAACGGATGATCGTCACCCAGGGGGACTTCGAAGGGGCGCTCAGCGAGGTCGAACCGAGCGCCATGCGGGAGGTGCTTGTCGAACTGCCGAAGGTCTCCTGGGACGACGTCGGTGGCCTTGACGAGGTGAAAAGCCAGATCAAGGAAAGCGTCGAGTGGCCACTTTCCGAGTCTGCGGGCTTCGACCGATTGGGTGTCAACCCGCCTGCCGGGGTCCTTCTCTACGGGCCGCCGGGAACGGGCAAGACCCTGATGGCGAAGGCGGTGGCCAACGAAACCGACGCGAACTTCATCAGCGTCCGTGGCCCCCAACTCCTCTCGAAATGGGTCGGCGAATCCGAGAAAGCGATCAGGCAGACCTTCCGGAAAGCCCGGCAGGTGAGCCCGACAGTCGTGTTCTTCGACGAACTGGACAGCCTCGCCCCGGGTCGGGGCCAGGACGCCGGTAACAACGTCTCGGAGCGTGTGGTCAATCAGTTGTTGACAGAACTCGACGGCCTCGAACAGATGGAGGGGGTGATGGTGATTGCGGCGACCAATCGCCCAGACATCATCGACCCGGCACTCATCCGCTCCGGGCGGTTCGACCGCCTCGTGATGGTCGGTCAGCCATCCGAATCGGGTCGCGAGGAGATCCTTCGGATTCACACCCAGGAAACGCCACTGTCCCCGGATGTCAGCCTTCGAGAGGTCGCCGAGCGGACCGAAGGCTACGTTGGCTCAGATCTGGCGACGGTTGCACGCGAGGCTGCAATCGAAGCGCTGCGAGACGATCAGGACGCCGAAACCGTCGAGATGGCCCACTTCGGCTCGGCCCTGGAAGACGTTCGGGCGACGGTCACCGACGACCTCCTCGACTACTACGATCAGGTCGAGGAGGAACTCACTGGCGGTACCGGTCCAGCCGTCGCTGGTCGGGATCAGGAGCGCCATATCGGCTTCCAGTGACCGGCCCAAATCCGCGGTGATACCTGCTTTATCTCGGTGTGGAAATCGGAGAAAAATACTCGAATAGCGCGGCGGTTTCTACTCCTCGGGCTCGTAGTCGACGATGATCGCGTTGACCTGACCAGTTTGGCCGGGTCGGGAGGTCACGCGAGCGAACCCGAGTTCGGTCTCAAGGATCGCGCCCTTGGTGATGATGTTTCGACGCGCATAGTTTGGGTTTGCCGGGTTGTTGACGACGTTCTCGATTTCGACCCGTTCGGTCTCGCCGTCCTCAGTGACGTTTGTCACGTCGGTCGCGAGGGCGCGGATCTTGGTGGTATTACCCCGTGCATCGACGGCTTTGTAGGATGGGTCGTCGAACTGGGTCTCGGTCGGGCTGCTTCCGAGTTGGTGTTTCTTCTTGTTGCCGTGGGGGTGAATGCGACCCCCTGTTTTGGTTCGGGACGAGCGGCCTTGGTCTTGCATATCCATAGAGAGCCCCAGCGCGCACTAAAACCCCTCGTTTGAGCACTGGCGATGGCAACCGTTTAGAGTCGGCCACTCTTGGGTTCGCCAATGAGTCTCCGCATCGCCGTCGCCGCTCCATTCAAACGAGCAGGGCGGGAACAACTTTCCGAACAGTCCTTCGTGGTCGATCTGGCCGTCGAGCGGAATTGGGTATCGCCCGATCAGGCCAAACGGCTCGTCGAACTTGGCCGAAAACGGGGGCTTCTCGAAACGGCCGAGGACGACCTGGTGGCCATGTTCGACGTCACCAGCGTGACGGTCCCGGACGGATTCATGCCCGACGAGTCGTTGTTTCAGGAGCGATCGCCGGTCGAGATCGTCATCGACGCACTCGTCGAGGTCGGCACGGACCGCCGGGCGGCCGTCGCATCGATCAATACCCTCCAGCAGGAGTTGTCGGTGACCGCCGGAACGGCTGCGGTATTGCGAGCTAGACAAGTGGGGCGTGACGTGCCAGAGGCCGTCACTGGCGCAAAAGCGGAGTTGCGATCTTGATGGTCGAGGACGAACTCCGGGATCCACAACGGATCGCGGAACTGCTCCGGGCCGAAATCGAGGGATTTGCTGACCCCCCGTTTGACTCTCTCGCCGTCGAATCGGGTGACGGATCGGCAGCGAATGGAACTGAGGCGTTTGTCATTCGAGAAGGGGGCCAAACAGTCTGTTCGGCGACGAAAGGGGCGGATCGACTTGTTCTGGAATTTCGCCATCGACCCGATGCGGTGGCCGACGCCGCTGATGCTGCGGGATTACAGACCCGACCCAAGGCAACGACCCCACCGGCAACGATCGTGTTCGTCGAACGAGCGGCGGCCGTAAAGCGCGTGATTGATGTCTTCCGAGCGACCCACGATTCGTAATGAGTTTCTTCGATGCCCTCGGGGCCCGAATCGACCGGATCGACAGCGTCCTCAGCGTCGGTTTGGATCCGGACCCGGCCCGACTCCCGCCGTCAGTCCGTGATACCGATCTGCCTCGCTGGGCATTTAACCGCCGGATCATCGATGCGACACACGAGTACGCTGCTGTATACAAACCGAACGCGGCATTTTACGAGGACCCGGACGGGTGGCGGGCCCTCCGCGAGACGATGGCCTATGCCGACGGAAAGGGTGTCCCAGTTTTGCTGGACGCAAAACGAGGGGACATCGGGAACACGGCCCGTCAGTATGCGGATCTTTTGGACTTCGCAGACGCGATCACGGTCAACCCGTATCTAGGTGGTGACTCCCTTCAGCCGTTCCTCTCGAAGGCGGAGAAGGGCGTTTTCGTGCTCTGTCGCACCTCTAATGCCGGCGGGGCAGACATTCAGGACCAGGAACTGGCGGATGGCCGGACAATCTACGAACACGTCGCAGACCTCGCTGCAGGCTGGAATGAACACGAAAACGTCGGTCTCGTCGTTGGGGCCACAGCACCTGAAGAACTCGAATCGCTCCGGGAGTGGGTCCCCGACCTCCCATTCTTGGTGCCCGGCGTTGGGGCTCAGGGTGGTGACGTGGAGGCAGCGGTTACTGCTGGCCTCGCGGATGGGGTTGGGTTGGTGAATTCCTCGCGGGGCATTATTTTTGCCGCGGAAGAGCAGGACGAATGGGAGCGGGCTGCTGGGGTGGCCGCGAAACGTCTCCGCGATCGGCTTAACGAGTTCCGCGGGGACGACTGAGCCCGGTTGGGGATAGTCTTATCTCCCGGTCCGCCTAACCCCCGCGCATGGCCGGTGATAGGGCCCTGCTACGGCAGGCGCTCTCTACGGGCGAGGAAACGGACGGCCGCGTCGAATTCAAAGAGCGCCTCTCTCGTGAGGTCCATCTCTCAGAGGCGCGTTTCGAGAGTTTAGCCGCCCAGCTACGCCATCGGGTGCTGTCTGGGGACGGCGAGGCCACCTATGTCGTGGGCGTCACCGATGAGGGCCACGTCGCTGGAATCAAACCTGATGCGTTTTCCGAGTCGATGGACGTGTTGAACCTGATCGCCGATGAGGCGGGCGCCCATCTCGATGCAGTCGAAACCTGGGGGACCAAAGATGGGATCGTGGGGGTGGCGACAGTCAAGGATGGTGGAACGCTCGAAATCGCGACTGATCATCTCATCGTGGGAACGGCCGGGCACGTCGATCACGGGAAGAGTACACTGGTCGGGAGCCTTGTGACTGGGCGACCCGATGACGGCGAGGGCGGCATGCGCTCGTATCTCGATGTAAAGCCCCACGAGATCGAACGGGGGTTGAGCGCGGACCTTTCATATGGCGTTTACGGGTTTGACGACGCGGGCCCTGTTCGCGTGGACAAACCGGATCGCAAATCAGATCGCGCCACGGTCGTCGAATCGGCTGACAGGGTCGTGTCCTTCGTGGATACGGTCGGTCACGAACCCTGGCTCTCGACGACGATCCGGGGCTTGCTCGGCCAGAAACTCGATTACGGGCTATTGACCGTTGCCGCCGACGACGGCCCAACCGAAACGACCCGTGAGCATCTTGGCGTGCTGCTGGCGACGGATCTGCCGACGATCGTGGCGATCACGAAGACCGACCTCGTTTCGGCGGCGGAAACCGATGCCGTCCAGCGGGACGTGGAACGTTTGCTTCGCCAGGCCGGTCGGAGCCCGCTTTCGATCGCCCGTCACGGAACAGATGCGGCCCTCGATGAGATCGGTGACGGGGTGGTTCCAATCGTCAGAACCAGTGCCATCACTATGGACGGTCTCTCGACGTTGGATACGTTGTTCGAACAGCTACCAAAAACGGCGGCCGCGGGTGGCGAGTTTCGGATGTACATCGATCGAACCTATCGGATCACTGGTGTCGGTCCGGTAGCGTCCGGAACGATCGAGTCAGGGACGGTCGCCGCCGGTGACTCGCTGCTCGTGGGCCCGGTTCAGGAAGGGACGTTCGAGGAGGCCGAGGTTCGCTCGATCGAGATGCACTACCACCGCGTCGATCGGGCCGAAGCCGGCCGAATCGTCGGGATCGCACTCAAGGGGATCGAGGAAACCGATTTGGAGCGCGGCATGGCACTGGTCCCCAAATCCGCCGACCCGACACCGACACGGCGCTTCAAGGCGGAAGTCATGGTACTCAACCATCCGACACGGATCCACACAGGGTACGAACCCGTCGTCCACCTGGAAACGGTCAGTGAAGCAGCTCGCTTTGAACCCCTTGATGGCCAACTGCTCCCCGGCGACTCCGGTGAAACCGAAATCGAGTTCAAGTTCAACCCGTATCTCATCGAACCAGGCCAACAGTTCGTGTTCCGCGAAGGCCAGAGCAAGGGGGTTGGGACAGTAACCCAATGTATTGAGTAACAAGGAGCGTGTTTTACCTTTACCACTAACGTAAGGCGGCCGAGCCCCAAAGTCATTATCAGGAATACGGATGCCAACCCGGAGCCAACTCGCCAAAAGTGAGCGGATTCATCGCCGAACCGGTCGAACGTTTTACCTCGCGACACGCATGTTTCCGCGGCGAATTCGACATGCAACCTACGTTCTGTATGCCTTTTTCCGGGTCGCTGACGACGTGGTCGACACGACCGAGACGATGGCAAACTCGGCCCAACGCGAACGACTCGAACAGATCCGGGCCGCGGTTCTCGGCCGGGCCGACACGGATGAACCGGTGCTTTTGGCCACTCGTGAATTGATCAGGAAACACGATATTGAAGACGCGGAGGTCGATCGGTTCATCGATGCGATGATTTCGGACATCGACCCCGAGCCATACGAGAGTCGGGCAGAACTCGACTCGTATATGCGGGGGTCAGCTGTTGCGGTCGCGCACATGATGCTTGACGTTATGAAGGCCCCGGACCCGGGACGGGCCAAACCGCACGCGACGGCATTGGCCGAAGCGTTCCAACTGACGAACTTCCTCCGGGACGTTCGGGAGGACATCCGCGATTACGGTCGGGTCTATCTGCCCGGAGAAACCCGTGAGGCGTTTGGCGTCACAGTGTCACAACTCGAAAACGGAGCGGCGGACACAGGTTTCCGTCGGGCGATGCAGGTCGAACTCGCCCGCACCGAAGAGCGCTACCGGAAGGGTGTCGCCGGTATCAGACATCTCCCGGAAGACACGCAGTTCGCCGTCCTAGTTTCGGCCGTTCTCTACGCCGATTACCACCGGGCGATCGTCGCTCAAGACTATGACGTGCTCTCGGAGCGCCCCTCGCTTTCGACGTGGCGCAAACTGTCCTTGCTGGCCAAAACCCGGTTTTATTGGGCGCTTTCGGGTGATCCGGTCGCAGTTTTCGATCGAGTGGCGACGATCGAACCAGCGGATCACGTGGAAATCGACTCGTTATCGCCAGCGACGTCCCCAATTCAGTAACTGTGGGCGGACCGCGAAATCGAAACGCTCCGTGCGCAACAAGCCAATTCCCATGAGCGCTGCGAGGGCTACCGGTATCCACTGGCCGAAGTGGAGATTAATGCCGCCCCAGAGAATGACGAAACTCACCATATCATCGAGCATGAACGGACAGGACTCGAGCCGTTCGATGAGGAGGTCTCTGGCCAGTATTTTGTCGAAGACCCATACCGAAATCCCGCCGGAGAGCACCCAGCCGAGGAAATTGATCGATGGGACGCCGTAATAGCCCCCACCATCGACGTAGGCCCAGAATCCCAGACCAACCGCTCCTGGATCGAGGACCAAATCCATCACCAGGACCAATGCCAGGGTTCCAGCCAGTCTGAGACTCGTCGATTCGGCTCTGGGTCCAAGCAGCAGGATGACCAACAGATAGCTGTTCAACACGAGGGGAAGGAAAAAGACCGGCAGCCCCACCGGCACGTTTCCGAACAGCATCGGGCCCAGATCGATGAGGTACCAGAACTCGCCATACGGGAGGCCGGTCTGGACCCCGATTAGCTCGATCCCGTACGCGTACCCCGTCAATCCAAGCACACCGAGTGTGCCCCGTCGGTCGAGGAGCGGGAGCACGCCCGCAATGAGGGGCAATCGCATGACAGCCGTGCCGATAAGGATGAGCGTCGGCTCGAAAGAGAGTGGGGCCGGCACCCATCCCTCGGCACTGCCGACCAACAGCAGCGCACCGATGGTTGGGAACACCACTGCGATCGTAAACCGGTTCTCGGTGACGAGGGTGTCGAGCCGCGATTCGACTGTCCCTCTATCCATAGACGAGCCTCCAGAGGCCCCCGATGGTCAAAACCCCGCCGACAACCGCATTGACGGCCGGATACCACCAGTAGGCCCTGCCGACTGGCACGTCCGAGCGGACGACCAGCCAGAGCAAAACCGGATAGGTTCCAAGCGCCACTCCAAGTCGCCAATCGAGGGTTCCGAAGGCGAACGCGGCACCGGTCCAGAGGAGGCCACAATACCAGAACGCACCGTGCTCGCCGAGATGGGTCGCGGTTGTTTCCAACTCGGCTGCCCGGTCGGGTTCGATATCCGGAATGGCTGAGAACGTATGCATAGCCATCGCCCAGGCCCACGCTCCCAGGATCGCTGCAACTGGGGGATGTGTGCCAGCGAGAGCGGTATAGGCGGCGAACCCTGGGAGGACGTAGAGCCCGTTCGAAAGTGAGTCGAGGTAGGGCCGAGCTTTGAATCGGAGTGGTGGCGCGCTATACGTGGTCGCCAACACCGCCCAGAGCAAGAGATACCCCCACGTCTCGGGAGGAAGAACGGCAGCAACCGGTATGAGAAAGATCCCGGTCGCCAGGACAACACCTGGGACTAGTCGTTGGCCGCGGTATCTGGCCTCCTGGCTCCCTTTCTTGGGATTATGCTGGTCAGTATCCGTATCGAACACGTCATTGATTCCGTAGAGATAGACATTGGCCGGGACCAGGAAGTACACGAAGAGCAGTCCAACGGTTGGCGAAAGCGCCGCCTCCAGGCTTTGGGCCCCATACACGGCTCCGACCAATATCGGCCCCGCTAAGTAGAGCCAAAACCGGGGCCGTGACAGGACCACCAGATACCTGAGCATTCACTCAGCCAGTTTCGTCCTCGAGCAGGTAATTTGCCGTGTGTTCACCGCTGATCAGGGTCATCGGGACACCGATTCCAGGCGTCGTGTACGAGCCCGTGAAGTACAACCCGTCGAGGGCCGAGGAGCGATGCCCAGGCCGAAAGACGGCGGTCTGTCTGAGCGTATGGGCTAACCCGAGAGCTGTTCCCCGCATGCTATTGTAGAGCTCCCGATAGTCCGAGACTGAGACCGATTTTTCGTAGACTATCCGATCGCGGATTTCGGTCCCGGTCTCGGCTGCCAGGTCACCGAGAATTTTGTCCCGGTACGTTTGGCGAGTTTCCTCGCCGTCATCGAGTCCGGGGGCAATCGGAACGAGCAGGACGATCGTACTGTGTCCGTCAGGGGCCACGGTGTCGTCGGTTTCGGACGGGACCGAAACGTAATACGCCGGGTCATCGGGCCAGGCCGGTTCATCGAAGATCGTGTCGAAGTGGTCGCTCCAGTCCCCTGGAATCACCAGGGTGTGGTGGGCCAGTTCGGGAACCTCGCCCTCGACCCCCAGATAGAGCATGAACGCAGACGGTGCGTAGGTTCGTGACTCCCAGTACTCGGCGTCGTACTGTCTGTCGCTGGGCTGGAGGAGTTCCTGCTCGGTATGTGCGTAATCGGCGTCCGAGACCACCAGGTCGGTCTGGTACTTGTTTGCGGTCGTCCGCACGGTGAAATTCCCTCGAGAACCACGAATCGATGTCACGGGTTCGTCCGTCACGAACTCGACGCCCAGTTCCTCGTTTAACTCCACCATTGCCTCGACGACCCCGCCGATGCCACACTCGGGATAGTAGACGCCCAGATTGAAATCGACGTGACTCATCAGGTTGTAAAGCGCCGGCGTATTTCGTGGCGCACCCCCGAGGAAGACGAGGGTATATTGCATGATTTGGCGGAGTTTCGGGTGATCGAAGTACTTCTCGACGTGGTCCTGCATCGTTCCCAGGAGAGACAATCCCCGGGCGTATTTTGCGAGTCGCGGATCGAGGAAATCCCGGATGCGCGAGCGGTCCTCGTAGACGAAATGTTCCATCCCGATATCGTAGTTCTCTTTGGACTTCTCGAGATAGCGTTCGAGGGCGTCTCCAGCCCCGGCTTCGTATGCTTCGAACAGTTCGATCGACGACTCGAGATCGCGGGTGATATCGATCCGATCGCCATCCGGATCGCGCTCGACCCCTGGTGGGTTCCCATCTGGCTCCGGTCCGACGTTTTCCTTGAAGAAGAGTCGATAGTGCGGGTCGAGGTGTTCCAGTTCGTAGAACTCGGCCGGGGATCGATCGAAGTGATCGAAAAACCGCTCGAAGACGTCGGGCATGAGATACCACGACGGCCCCAGGTCGAAGCGAAATCCCTCGGCTTCGAGAACCGCTGCTCGCCCCCCGACCGATTCGTTCTTTTCGAGTACCTGCACGTCAGCCCCGGCGTCAGCGAGATAGGCGGCCGTCGAGAGACCGCCGAATCCGGCCCCGATGACGGTAGCTGACCGGTCGGAAAGTCTGTCCATACAGATAGAGACGGCGGGCCGACTCAAAAACGATTGCCCCTGGTAACCTCTCACTCGAGTCCGAAACTGTCGGCGAGTATAGTCTCGTGAACGTCACCCGCCTTGTAGGTCGGACCGCCCCGGACGTCTATCGTTACCTGAGCCGGCCCGAAGACGGCCGGATCGATGTCCGAGAGGTCCCAGTCGACGTGCTCGTAAATCTCTCTGAAGGGGTCCCCGTAGGTCACGGCCGCCGTCGAGGCGACGTTTTCGAGGGCGTCGTCGTCCTCACGAACCGTCAGATGGACTTGGCCACCATAGACCACGCTGTCGTTCACTCGCCCCATCGCCGTTTCCTCGTTGCCTGCAACGGGCGGAACCGGTGCGGACCCGCTTGCAGTCAGCACGTCCGTCGGATCGTAGCCGAGTTCGAAGAGTCGGAACACGGCCAGTTCGGCGGCCCGGCCGGCCCCGCTGACACTCCCTGCGACACTGCCCGTCCGGTAGGCTGGAAGATACACGGCTTCGGGAGCGACGTCAGTTCGGTCTGCGACGTGGGCCGCGATACCCGCTCTGGGCATCGTCTCCGTCTCGATCGACAGCACGGCCAGGTCGAAGGCGTCGGCGTAATCGAGCGCCTGAAATTCGGTTTCTTCCGCTACGAGCGCCCGCGCTGGACCGCTACCCAGAGCTTCGAACCCTTTGTGGCTTAGTTCCCACCCTGCCTTCTGGGAGCCCAACAGCGAGAGCCCTGGTTGGTCGGTCGAGACCTCGACGTGGGGGAATGGTGCACCGGCGACTGTGTCCATACGGGTCTGCACCGTCGCAAGACCGGCGGTCTGCAGCTCGGTGAGTAGCAGTCCTGCTTCGATGCCCCCGTCGGCTTCGACGCCGAAATCGATCGCGGTCGCGCCGTTCGACAGTTCCTGTGGGACGACCGCGAGTTCGTCGGCGAACTCCAGAGCCTCGTCGGCCAACTCGATCGCCATTCGATTGAGACTTTCCATAGCCTGGATTTCCCGGTCATCGGCTAAAGGACTTTGTGTGGGGCTCGGTCTCGACGCCGGTCGACTTGCTTGTGGGGCAGGCGAACAGGCCTGGCGCAGAGGGGGCACAGTTTTACTGTGTGGCTCCCTACCATGAGGTGTGGAACCATTATGGAAGACAAACTTGAACGCCTCGAAGCGATAGTCGACCGACTCACGGAGGACCAGCCGATCGACTCCGATGAGCTCAGGGACATCGCCTCGGATCTTGAAACTGGCACGAAGTACACCTGTGCCACCTGCAAGATGTTCTGCACGGGTGAGGAAATCATGGTCATCTACGACTCGGAGGCAGAGGAGTTCATTCAGATCGAGGCTCCGATGGACGAATCGAAACCGGTCTCGGTCGAGCGGGTGGCGTGAGGATCGGTTCGGGTAGCGCTTCTCGGTGTCGGTGATGTGGAGAGGGGTTGGGTTGTTTTTGGATGCGCTGGCGGGGATTTGAACCCGATGGCAAATCCTCCCTGTTCGCGGTTTCACCGCTCACATTTCCGAGACACTCGAACCGCGAGTGTCTCGTAGCACTCGGATTTGCGTAGTTCAAATCCCAACGCATCCATCAGCCGAATCGAACCGAGCGGCACAGCACGCTGGTCGCTCGGTGTCGATGTCTCGGAGAAGTGCGCTGGCGGGGATTTGAACCCCGGTTGTGACCATGGCAAGGTCACGTGATACCACTACACTACCAGCGCGTGCCTTGCAAAAGACCATCCGACAGCCACGGGAAAAACACTTTCGAAACGGGTGAGGCCAGGCCGAGTCTGACTCCTCGTCTATGCGTTCGCGTTGCTGCTCCAACTCGCGAACCCGCCGTTCCAGCGTCTCGACCTGTTCCTCATCGACATCCGATCGGCTGAACAGGTCTCGGAGGAGCATGGGTATCCCGATGACGAAGAGCAATGGCAGGATAAATATCAGGAGTCTGATGCCGATCTCCATTTGGCTCTTGGGCGAACAAGACTGACCACAACGGCCAGCGGGGGAGTCCTGGGACCGTCTCTCAAACGGACCGTCCAGCACCCCCAAAACGCCTGTATTCGAACGTGAAACCGACTCACACCCCCAGAAAGAAACGCCATGCTTAAATGGACGTATTGAAAAGAAATGCTACAGTCTCATGGCGAGACGCGGACGCGGGACGGCATGACAACGAGCGTGCTCGTTCCGTCGTCCATCGCCCGAGAGACCACCGACAAACGGACGGCGACCCTGAAGTTAGGGTACGTGGCCCGTGCGGCGGCGGTCTTCGGGATCGACCGTCTGTGGGTCTTTCCGGACTCCGACGGGGAAACAGGATTGGACGGCGGGTTCGTCGAGACCGTCCTCCGGTACGCCGCGACACCGCCCTACCTCCGAAAGGAGGTATTCGGGACGCGGGACGAACTGGAGTACGCCGGTGTGCTACCGCCGCTCCGTCTCTCGTCATGGACCGGCTCCGAATCGAGCGGTTCGGGGTCGATACGTCAGGGAGTAGTGACCCAGGTCGGATCTGACGGGCGCGTTCGGGTCAATTGCGGACTGCAACACCCGATCTCGCTCCACGTACCGTCGCAGATGACGGTCGCGGAGGGGGAGCGCGTGACCATCAGGGTCTCTTCGCGACGACCGGTTCGCGCGAAACTCGTCGACCAACCCCTACCGGGCTTCGTCGTCGACCGCGTGGACCTCCGGGACGCTCTCGATCGTCCCGACGCCGGACTTCGGGTCGCCACCTCTCGCCACGGGACGCCAATTACGGCGTCGCTGGCGGCCGAGATGGCGACCCGGGGCGTCGAGGATGGACTGACCGTCGCGTTTGGGGCGCCGGGTCGTGGCCTGCCCGAGATGCTCGGACTCGATCCGAGCGATCTGGCAGCCGACTCGACATCCCCGCCGGTCAGCGAGACCCGTCCCGATTCCGATACCCCGGGCGGATTCGACGCCTGGCTGAATACTATCCCGGACCAGGGTAGCGAGGTAGTGCGAACGGAAGAAGCGATGTTCGCCTCCCTTGCCCACCTGACGCTCACGGAGTGATACGATGCCACAACCAGACCGACCACGAAAAGGCTCGATGGGGTTTAGCCCCCGCAAGCGTGCCCAGAGCGTTGTGCCACGATTCGGTTCGTGGCCCGACGACGACGGGCAGGTGGGCCTGCAGGGATTTGCCGGGTACAAAGCCGGCATGTCCCACGTCGTCATGGTCGACGACCAGGCGAACTCTCCGACGGAGGGCATGGAAACGACCGTGCCAGTGACCGTCGTGGAGACCCCACCGATGCGGGTCGCAGCCGTGCGTGTGTACCAAGACACGACGTACGGGCAGAAGCCTCTCACAGAGGTCTGGGCGACTGACGCCCATCCCGACCTCGATCGAGCCGTCTCCATACCGGACGGTGCACAGGACGATAACAGAAACCAACTGACTGATGCTCTCGAAGCGGGCGACGTCGACGACGTTCGCGTCGTCTCGTATACGGTCCCCGCCGAGGTGCCAAGCGTTCCGCGCAAGAAACCCGACGTGATGGAAAATCGCGTCGGTGGCGGAACCATCGGCGACCGGGTCGAGTTCGCACTCGATCTGCTCGACGAGGACGGCAGCTTCGAATTCGGTGACGTCTTCCGCGCCGGGGAGTTCCTCGACGTGGCTGGCGTCACCAAAGGCAAGGGCCTCCAAGGGCCCGTCAAGCGCTGGGGCGTCCAGAAGCGGAAGGGCAAACACGCCCGCCAGGGTTGGCGACGCCGTATCGGCAACCTCGGTCCGTGGAACCCGAGCCGCGTTCGCTCGACGGTTCCCCAGCAAGGACAGACCGGCTATCACCAGCGAACCGAACTCAACAAGCGCCTCCTGGAATTCGGCGACGAGGACGACGTGACCGTCGACGGCGGCTTCCCGAACTACGGCGAAATCGAGGGGTCGTACGCGCTTGTCGAGGGCTCGGTTCCCGGCCCGGAGAAACGCCTGGTGCGTTTCCGCCCGGCCGTTCGGCCGAACCAGTCACCGCGCCTCGATCCCGAGGTGCGCTACGTGAGCACAGCCTCGAACCAAGGATAATCATGCAGGTACCACTCAAAGACCTGGACGGCGAGGAGGTCGAATCAGTCGATCTCCCGTCGGTCTTCGACGAACCGGTCCGGTCGGACCTCGTCCGACAGGCCGTCACCGCCGCCCAGGCCAACCGCCGACAGGATTACGGCGCTGACGAATTTGCCGGGATGCGAACGTCCGGTGAATCCTTCGGGAGCGGGCGTGGGATGGCCCACGTGCCACGATCGGAGGGCACTGGCGTTCGGGTTCCCAATACCGTCGGGGGCCGAACGGCTCACCCGCCGAAAGCCGAGACGGATCGTACACGAACCATCAACGACAAGGAACGACAATCAGCGGTCCGCAGCGCCATCGCGGCGACGACGGACCCCGAACTGGTCGCC
This sequence comes from Halodesulfurarchaeum sp., assembly GCF_036626455.1. NCBI lineage: Archaea > Methanobacteriati > Methanobacteriota > Halobacteria > Halobacteriales > Halobacteriaceae > Halodesulfurarchaeum > Halodesulfurarchaeum sp. The sequence continues at coordinate 31,470 of NZ_JAZKRK010000017.1, forward strand.
GACCGCGGCCATCAGTTCGACGCCGAGGAACTTCCGATCGTCTTCGAAGACGACTTCGAGGACCTGGAGAAGACCCAGGACGCCCTCGCGGCATTCGAAGCCGTCGGCCTCGGAGCTGACATCCAACGCGCCGACGAAGGTCGGACGATTCGGGCTGGCCAGGGCAAGCGCCGTGGCCGCAAGTACCGCCGTCCGTCCTCAGTCCTCGTCGTTACCTCGAGCGAGTCCGGCCTTTCACGGGCGGCTCGCAACCTGGCCGGCGTCGACGTGGCGACCGGTCGTGAAGTGAACGCCGAGGACCTCGCCCCCGGTGGCGAGCCCGGCCGACTCACCGTCTTCACCGAAAGCGGTCTCGCGGAGGTGGCCGACCGATGAGCGGCGTCATCGACCACCCCCTTGTGACTGAGAAGGCGATGAACGACATGGACTTCGAGAACAAGCTCCAGTTCCGCGTGGACCTGGACGCGACGAAACCCGAAGTTCGGGACGAAGTCCAGACCCGCTACGACGTCGAAGTCGTGGACGTGAATACTATGATCACCATGAAGGGAACGAAAAAAGCAATCGTCACACTCTCGGAAGACGACGAGGCCCAGGACGTGGCCTCCAGAATTGGGGTGTTCTGAGATGGGACGACGCATTCAGGGACAACGGCGCGGCCGCGGGTCACCGACATTCCGTGCCCCGTCCCACCGCTACAAGGCTGACCTCTCCCACAAGAACGAGGAGAGCGACCTGCTCGCCGGCAAGGTCACCGACATCGAACACGATCCTGCCCGGAGTGCCCCGGTCGCCCGCGTCGCCTTCGAAGACGGCGACGAGCGACTGGTCCTCGCCCCGGAAGGGATTGGCGTCGGCGACCGCGTCGAGGTCGGCATTTCCGCCGCCATCGAACCCGGCAACACGCTTCCGCTGTCCGAGATTCCGGAAGGAGTCCCGATCGTTAACGTGGAAGCCCAGCCTGGAGACGGCGGCAAGTACGCCCGAGCGTCGGGTGTCAGCGCAGATCTGGTCACACACGAACGGGACGCAGCGGTCATCAAGCTCCCGAGTGACGAGATCAAGCAGCTCTCGCCGGACTGCCGGGCGACCATCGGGGTCGTCGCCGGCGGTGGCCGGACCGAGAAACCGTTCGTCAAAGCCGGCTCGAAATATCACAAAATGAAATCCCGTGGCACGAAGTGGCCGCGGGTTCGCGGGGTCGCAATGAACGCCGTTGACCACCCGTTCGGTGGTGGCGGCCGACAACATCCGGGACGCCCGAAGAGTGTCTCGAAGAACGCCCCGCCGGGTCGCAAGGTCGGCGACCTTGGCTCGCGACGAACCGGCCGCGGAGGGAACTAACATGAGCGAACTACGAACCGGTCACGAAGGTGCGTTCACCTATCGGGGCCACGAACTGGACGAGTTGCAGGCAATGGATCTCGAGGAGGTCGCGGAACTGCTTCCCGCACGACAGCGGCGAACTATCACCCGTGGTCTCTCCGAGGATCACCAGAAGCTGCTCGAAGAAGCGCGAGGAGCCGAATCCGAGGAGACGGCAAACAACCCGATCCGGACCCACCTGCGCGATATGCCGGTGCTGCCGGAATTCGTTGGGTTGACGTTTGCCGTGTACACCGGCCAGAGCTTCGAACGCGTGGAGGTCGAGCCCGAAATGCTCGGGCACTACCTCGGCGAGTTCCAGTTCACGCGTACACAGGTCGAGCACGGGCAGGCGGGCATCGGCGCGACCCGCTCCTCGAAGTTCGTGCCACTGAAATGAGCATGGGAATCAGTTACAGCGTCGAGGCCGACCCGGAGACCACCGCGAAGGGAATGCTCCGCGAGCGGCCCATGAGCTTGAAGCACAGCAAGGCCATCGCCCGCGCCATCAAAGGGCAGACCGTCGAGGAGGCACAGGAGTACCTCGAGGACGTGACGGCCGAAGAACAGTCAGTGCCCTTCAAACAGCACAACAGTGGTGTGGGACACCGTGGGGACATCGACGGCTGGGATGCCGGTCGCTACCCCGAGAAGGCCGCCAAGGCCTTCCTGTCCCTCTTAGGGAACGTCTCCAACAATGCCGAGCAGGCGGGACACGTCCCCGAAGAGATGGAGATCGCACACGTCGCCGCCCACAAGGTCGGCGAACGAGAAGGGCGCAAACCCCGCGCGTTCGGTCGGGCCTCGCCCTGGAACACCACGGAAGTGGATGTCGAACTGATCGTCGAGGCGCCCGAGGAGGGTGATGCCTGATGGCGGACGAACTCGAATTCATCGAAGAGGGCCTCCAGCGCTCTCAGATCGACGAGTTCTTCGCCGAGGAACTGGCCCGAGCGGGCTACGGCGGCATGGAAGTCGCCCACACCCCAATGGGGACCCAGATCGTCCTCGAAGCCGAAAAGCCAGGCATGGTCATTGGCAAGGGCGGGAAGAACATCCGGAAGATCACGACCGAACTCGAGGATCGGTTCAACCTCGAGGACCCACAGATCGACGTGCAGGAGGTCGAAGAGCCGGATCTCAACGCCCAGATCGTCGCCGACAGACTCGCGAATGCGCTCGAACGCGGCTGGTACTTCCGAAAGGCCGGTCACACCACGATCGACCGGATCATGGAAGCCGGCGCGCTCGGCGCGGAGATCGTGCTGGCCGGCAAAGTGACCGGCGCACGCTCCCGGGTCGAGAAGTTCAACCGCGGCTACATCAAGCACAACGGCGAACCCGCCGACGAGATCGTCGACGCAGGCCAGGCCGTCGCGGTCATGAAACTCGGCACGATCGGGGTCAACGTGAAGATCATCCCGCCGAACGCCGAGTTGCCCGACGACTTCCGCATCGAAGAGGGTGCAGACATCTCCGACCTCGTGGTCGAGGAAGACGGTGAGTCCGTCGAGGAGCTCCTCGAGGGCGAACCCGAAGATACAGAGGCCGCCGCCGAGGACTTCGAAGAAGTCGAAACCCCCGGCGAGGAGCCGGCCGAGGCCGCCGAGGTCGACGAGGAACTCCTCGAAGTCGACGAATCCGAGGAGACCGATTCCGAGTCCGAGGAGGCCGAAGCGCCGGAAATCGAAGACGTGGAGGAAGATGCCGAGGCGGAAGCCGAAGCGTTGCTCGACGAGATGGACGAGGAGGTGGATGAGGAATGACGATCCTCCATCCAACCGAGATCCGGGACATGACCCCCGCCGAACGGGAGACGGAACTCGATGAACTCGAGACCGAACTCCTCAACAAGAAGGCCGTAAAGGCCGCTGGTGGGGCCCCGGAGAACCCGGCACGAATCAGCGAACTGCGACGAACCGTCGCCCGAATCAAGACGATTCAGCGAGAGGAAGGCGACACGACGGATACCACAGACGAATGACACTTTCACCCGAGACGCTGATCGGTCACGAGCTCATTGGACTGCCGGTCCGAGTGACAGCGTCGTCCGACCCGAACCGGGTCGGCATCGACGGAACCGTCGTCGACGAGACGACGAGTACCCTCGTGATCCAGCGTCAGTCGGGTGAGGCGCAGATTCCCAAGGCGGGAACCGAATTCAGATTCGCAATCACAGATGAAGCCGCGGCGTCCGCGAAGGGCGCCGGGACCGTTTCCCAACCGTTCGAGTCGGCTGGCTCGACCGGCGAGGTAACGGCCTCCGTTACGGTGGATGGCACGCACCTGCTCTCACGACCCGCCCGCAGAACCGTTTCAGGAGGACGATTACAATGGCGATAGGATTGAACGTAACAGAGCCGGAAGGCACCTGCTCCGATGACAACTGTCCGTTCCACGGAACACTTTCCGTGCGCGGTCAGATCATCGAGGGTACGGTCGCCTCAACGGACATGGAGAAGACCGTTGTCGTCGAGCGGGAGTACGACGTGTTCGTACCGAAATACGATCGGTACATGAAGCGTCGGTCACGCGTCGCGGCTCACGCCCCGGCGTGTCTCGACACCCAGGTCGGCGACACGGTCCACATAGCAGAGACTCGACCGCTCTCGAAGACGAAAAGCCACGTTGTCGTGGACGTCGAAACCGACGGAGGTGACGCCTGATGGAAGCCATCAAGGCTGACGTCACCCCTGGCCTCGAGAAAGGGTCGCTGATCACCTGTGCGGATAATACAGGTGCACGCGAACTCAAGGTACTCAGCGTTACCGGCTATCAAGGAACGCACAACCGCCACCCGAAGGCCGGTCTGGGCGACACGGTGACCGTTTCGGTCACCAAAGGGACCCCGGAGATGCGCCGTCAGGTGCTCGAAGCCGTCGTCGTTCGACAGCGCAAACCCATCCGACGACCGGACGGGACACGCGTGAAATTCGAAGACAACGCGGCCGTCATCATCGATGACATGGGCGATCCCCGGGGCACGGAAATCAAAGGCCCCATCGCCCGCGAAGTCGCCGAGCGGTACGGAAGCATCGCATCGACAGCGACCATGATCGTATAGTTATGAGTGAACAACCGTCAAAACAGCGCATCGAAACCGAACGGGCGTCGCTCCACGAGCGACACCGCCAGGTCCGGGCCACGCTGAGCGACGACCTCCGCGAGGAGTACGGAAAGCGGAGCGTGACCGTCAACGCAGGTGACACTGTCGAGGTGCTCCGCGGCGATTACGCCGGGGAGGAAGGCGAAGTCCTCAACGTCGAGTTGAAGGAGGCCGTCGTCCACGTCGAAGAGGTCACCCAGGAGACAGTCGAGGGCGAGGACGTTCCCCGCCCGCTCGACGCCTCCAACCTGCGGATCACGGACCTCGACCTGGAGGACCCGGTGCGTCAAGCACGTTTGGAAGGTGACACAGAATGAGCAACCATCAAAAACGACTCTCGGTTCCCAAATCCTGGCCGGTCGAGCGCAAGACCGCCACCTTCACCGCGAAGGCAAATGCCGGCCCCCACGGTGAGAGCGGCGTTCCACTCGTTATCGTCCTTCGGGACGTGCTCGGGTACGTCGACACCGCCACGGAGGCCACGTACGCGGTGAACTCAGGTGGGGTCCTTGTCAACGGCGACACCGTCGAGGACCGCAACCGGCCGATCGGGATGTTCGACATCCTGGCATTCCCCGAACGGGACGAGTACTACCGCGTCTTCCCAGACGAAGGCGGGCGACTCGGTCTCACACCGCTCGACGAGGCCGACGCCGGCTCGAAACTCGGGAAGATCATCGACAAGACGACAGTGTCCGGTGGACGAACCCAGCTGAACCTCCACGATGGGGCCAACCTCGTCGTCGAGGATGATACGTTTAGTGGGAAGGATTCGATCGTCCTCGACAACGAGGAAAACGAGATCGTCGCCCACTTCGAATACGGTGAGGGCGCACTCGTTACCGCCGTCGCCGGCCAGCACGCCGGCGAAATTGGCGAGGTCGCGGACATCAGTGTAACTCCAGGAAGCGCCTCGAACACCGTCATCGTCGACAGGAGTGAGGATACGTTCGAGACCGTCGAGGAGTACGTGGTCGTTATCGACGAGAACTTCGTCGGCGACGACGCGTCCCTTCCCGGAGCTGAGGAGACGACCGAGGACGAGTCGACAGAGGAAGAAGACGAATCGGACGAGACAGATGACACAACGGAGGGTGAGGACTAATGGCGAGTGCTGATTCGAACTTCCACGAAATGCGGGAGCCCCAGATCGAGAAGGTCGTCGTCCACATGGGCGTCGGTCACGGTGGGGAAGACCTGCAACTCGCTGAAACGATTCTCACGGAAATCACCGGGCAAGAGCCGGTTCGGACCACTGCGAAGAAGACCGAACCCGAGTTCGGGATCCGTGCGGGCGACCCGATCGGGGCGAAAGTCACGGTCCGCGGCGACGTCGCCGAGGACTTCCTGGAACGGGCGCTTCCGATTGCCAACGTAACCCGCAGTCAGTTCGACGAAACGGGGAACGTGAGCTTTGGCATCGAGGAACACACCGACTTCCCGAGCCAGGAGTACGACCCGAAGACGGGGATTTTCGGTCTCGACGTGACCGTCAACCTGGTTCGTCCCGGGTATCGCGTCTCCAAGCGCGCCCAGGCGAGTCGCCAGATCCCGTCGAAGCACCGGCTGAACACGGCAGACGCGATCGCGTTCCTCGAGGAACGCTTCGACATCGAGGTGAGTTCATGAGCGAAGCCGAACAAGACACCCAGGAGACCGGACAGACACACACCTGTCGCCGATGTGGCCGCGAACAGGGCCTCGTCGGGAAGTACGACATCTGGCTGTGTCGCCAGTGCTTCCGGGAGATTGCCCCCGATATGGGATTCAAGAAGTACAGCTAACTATGACGGCAGACGACCCACTGGCCAACGCGCTTTCGGGTATCGACAACGCGGAGAGCGTTGGACAGTTGACACATACGGTAACGCCCGCCTCGAACGAGATCGGTGCGGTACTCGAGGTCCTCTATGACCGCGGGTACATCGGCGGCTTCGAATACGTCGATGACGGCCGCGCCGGCCAGTTCGAGGTTGAACTGACGGGGTCCATCAACGAGTGTGGACCCGTGAACCCGCGATACTCGTCCGGCGTGGACGAACTCGAGAAATGGGAGAAACAGTTCCTTCCCGCTCGAGATTACGGCACGCTCATCGTGACGACATCGCAGGGGATCATGAGCCACTACGAAGCCCGAGACGAGGGCATCGGTGGCCAGCTCATCGCGTACGTGTACTGACAATGTCACGAATCGAAATCCAACTACCCGAGTCCGTCTCGGCCGAGACCGACCGCTTTGACCTCACAGTCGAAGGGCCGGAGGGATCGGTCACCCGGCGTCTCTGGTTTCCCAACGTGACCGTCGAGGTCACCGGGGAGGCCGTGACGATCGAGACCGATTCCGAGGACGCCAAGACGAACGCCACAATGGGGACCTTCGAGAGCCACGTGGAGAACATGATCCATGGGGTCACCGAGGGCTTCGAGTATCGGATGCAGATCCATTACTCTCACTTCCCGATGCAGGTGTCCGTCGAGGACGACGCAGTCGTTATCCAGAACTTCCTCGGCGAGACGGCGCCCCGACGGGCGCCCATTCGAGGCGAGACCGATGTACAGATCGACGGCGAGGAAATCACCCTGAGCGGCCCCGACAAGGAGGCCGTAGGGCAGACCGCCGGCGAGATTGAACAACTCACCCGGGTTCCCGACAAGGACACACGCGTCTTCCAGGACGGCGTGTACATCGTCGAGAAACCCGGCCGCGGAGGTGCCTGAGATGAGCGACGCTGAATCTACGGACGAGCGCGAACTCGAAGCCATCAGCGGGATCGGCCCCTCCAAAGCGGACGTCCTCCGCGAGGGCGGCTACGAAACGATTACGGACCTTCAGGCAGCGAGCCAGTCCGAACTGGCCGACCTCGAAGGCGTCGGGAACGCCCTCGCCGCCCGTATCAAGGCGGACGTAGGCGGACTCGAGATCGAGGAGGAGACCGAAGCTGAAGTCGAAGAAGCCGAGGTCGAGGAGGAAGCGGTCGAGGAGGACGTTGCAGAAGAAGTCGAGACGGAACTGCGCCCCCGAGGCGTGGCCGACAAGACGCCGGACCTCGACGACGAGGACTCCCGACTGCTCGCCCAGCGAACCCGTGAGGGCAAACCCGCATTCAACCAGCAGGACCATCACATGAAAAAGCGAGTGTCGAAGTCCTGGCGGAAGCCGCGTGGGGACCTCTCGAAGCAGCGACGGGGTATCAAAGGTAAGGGCGCGACAGTTCAGCCCGGCTTTCGGACCCCGGCTGCTGTTCGTGGCCTGCACCCGAGTGGTTTCGAGGAAGTCCGGGTCCACCGACCTGCGGACCTCGAAGACGTCGATCCCGATCGGGAGGCGGTCCGGATCGCGAGCGCCGTGGGGGCTCGTAAACGAGAACGCATCGAGGATGTCGCGGCCGACCGCGAGATCCGCGTGCTCAACCCAACCTACGAGGAAGTCGAGGTGACCGAAGATGAGTGATCTCTCGACACAGAAACGACTTGCAGCCGACGTCCTCGACGTCGGCACGAATCGCGTTTGGCTCGACCCGGCCGCCCAAGGCGAAATCGCCGAGGCGATCACCCGGGAAGACGTCCGCGAACTGGTCCAGGAAGGGGCCATTCGGGCGGAGGAACCCTCGGGGAACTCCCGAGGCCGCGCCCGAAAGCGGGACAAGAAACGCGCCGCCGGACATCAGTCCGGCCCGGGCACCCGGAAAGGGAAAGCCGGGGCACGGTCAGATCCGAGCGACGAGTACCGGAACGGCATCCGCGCACTCCGAAACGAACTCCGCGAACTGCGAGACGAGGGGCCGCTTTCCCGTTCGCAGTACCGCCAACTCTATCGGATGGCGAGTGGCGGGGAGTTCGACAGCGTCCGCCGACTCCGGGCTTACATCGAGGACAATTACGACATCGACCTACGAGGTGACAACTAATGGCCAGCGGACCACGCTACAAAGTACCGATGCGGCGACGCCGCGAGGTCCGGACCGATTACCATCAGCGGTTGCGCCTGCTGAAATCCGGGAAGCCCCGACTGGTTGCTCGGGTGAGCAATCAGCACGCCAGGGCGCAGCTGGTGACTCTTGGTCCTGACGGAGACGAAACGATCGCAAAGGCAGTCTCGGCCGATCTGGCCGAGTACGGCTGGGACGCCCCGACCGGGAACCTCCCGGCGGCGTACCTGACCGGCCTCTTGGCCGGCAGCCGCGCTCTCGACGCAGGGATGACCGAAGCCGTACTCGACATCGGCTTGCACTCGGCAACGCCGGGTGCAAAGGTATTCGCCATTCAGGAGGGTGCCATCGACGCCGGACTCGACATTCCGCACAACGAGACAGTCTTTGCTGATTGGGAACGGACTCGTGGCGATCATATCGCCGACTACGGAGCACAGCTCGATGAACCGCTTTACGGCGGGGCGTTTGACGCAACCGAACTGCCGGACCACTTCGAAGAAGTGCGTTCGGCCCTACTGGAGGACAACGAATGAGTCATACCGACGCCTGGGAGCCCATGACCCGACTGGGTCGTCGCACCAAGGACGGCGAAGTAGAGGACATGTCCGCCGCCCTCAACTCCGGACTGCCGCTCAAGGAACCGGAGATCGTCGATACGCTCCTGCCGGGGCTCGACGACGAGGTATTGGACATCAACATGGTCCAGCGGATGACCGACTCCGGCCGTCGCGTGAAGTTTCGCGTGGCTGTCGTCGTCGGCAATCGTGACGGCTTCGTCGGCTACGCGGAAGGTCGCGACGATCAGGTCGGTGGGGCGATCCAGAAAGCCATCGACATCGCGAAACTGAACATTATCGACGTCTCTCGGGGCTGTGGGTCCTGGGAGTGTGGGTGTGGGTTGCCCCACACCGTTGCGCTCAAGACGACCGGCAAGGCCGGGAGCGTCGAAGTGGAACTGATTCCCGCGCCACGAGGCCTCGGCCTCGCGGCCGGCGAAACCGTCCGGCTGGTCCTTTCGATCGCGGGGATCGAGGACATCTGGACCCGATCATCGGGGAAAACCCGGAGTACGGTCAACTTCGGCAAAGCGACGTTCAACGCACTCAAGCGAACAACCGAAGCCCGTGTCCCCGACCGCACGCTGGAAGTGCGCGAGGTGATCGAGTGATGCAGGCCGTCGTACAGATACGCGGCAATGTCAACATGACCGACGCCGTTACGGACACCCTTGAGATGCTCAACCTCCATGGAGTCAACCAGTGCACACTGGTTCCGGAGACGGACACCTACCGGGGGATGCTCACGAAGGTCAACGATTACGTGGCCTTTGGGGAGCCCAGTCAGGAGGGCCTGGAAACGGTCCTCTCGAAACGAGCCGAACCTCTCGAGGGCGACGCCGACGTCGACGACGACTGGATCGCCGAGCAGACCGATTACGATTCGGTAGCGGAACTCGCTGACGTCCTGCTCGACGGGGAGACGACCCTGCGAGACGAGGGTCTCTCGCCGACGCTGCGGCTGCATCCGCCACGAGGCGGTCACGAAGGCCTCAAGAACCCGCGTAGTCAGGGCGGCCAACTTGGCACACACAGTACCGCAGAGATAGACGAGCTCCTGGCGGCGATGCGATAACCATGACGAGTAAGAAACGACGCCAGCGCGGCAGCCGAACACACAGCAGTGGCTCCCAGAAGAACCGGCGTGGCGCCGGTCATCGCGGGGGCCGCGGCCGCGCTGGTCGCGACAAACACGAGTATCACCACTACGAGCCGCTCGGGAAGAGCGGCTTCAAACGTCCGGAAAGTTCCCAGACGAACGTTGCGGAGGTCAAACTCCAGGAAATCGACGAGGATGTCCCCCTGTTGGTCGAATCGGGGCTGGTCACGGAGACCGACGCGGGCTACCGCGTCGACGCTCGTGAACTGGCCGAGGATGACGAAGCCGACGTGATCAAAGTTCTGGGTGGCGGGCAAGTGCACAACGCACTCGAGATTACCGCGGACGCGTTTACCGACGGGGCCCGCGACGCACTAAAATCGGCGGGCGGCGATGCGATCGTCCCCGAGGACGCCACGGACGAAGACGAAACCACAGAAAACGAGGACTAACTTATGGGATGGAAGGAGGCCGCTGAACCTTATCTGACCCGGATGCCCTCGGTCGAACGGCCGACAGGCCACGTGCCGTTCAAGCGCAAATTGGCCTGGACGGGTGTCGTCCTGGTACTTTACTTCTTCCTGACGAATGTCTATCTCTTCGGCGTGGCAGGCGGTGGTTCTGACCTGTTCGGTCAGTTCCGCAGTCTGCTTGCCGGCGGTCAAGGGACGATCCTGCAAGTGGGGATCGGCCCGATCGTCACAGCCTCCATCGTGTTGCAGCTTTTGGGCGGGGCAAATCTGCTCGGTTTGGATACCTCGGACCCCCGTGATCAGGCGCTCTATCAGGGCCTCCAGAAGCTCCTCGTGATCGTGATGACTGCGCTGACCGCCCTTCCGATGGTTTATATGGGCAACTTTCTCCCGGCGAGTGATGCACTCGCGACGGGTCTTGGTATCGGTTCGTTCGGGGTGGAAACCCTCATCTTTGCCCAGATATTCGTCGGCGGTATTCTCATCCTCTACATGGACGAAGTCATTTCCAAGTGGGGGGTCGGATCAGGGATTGGCCTATTTATTGTCGCCGGTGTCTCCCAGAGTCTCGTCGGCGGACTGATCTTCTGGGAGGGCGCAGTTGGAAACGAGGGCGTGATCCCGACGTGGATCGACATCGCCCTGGGGAACGCGGGACAGATGCCCTCGCTCCTTTCGGCGGATGGGATCATGTTCCTGCTCCTTGACGGCCAAATTCTTGCGATCTTCACGACGATCATCATTTTCACGGTGGTCGTCTACGCCGAATCCGTCCGCGTCGAGATTCCACTCAGTCACGCTCGCGTGAAGGGCGCTCGGGGCCGATTCCCGGTAAAGCTTATCTACGCCAGTGTGCTGCCGATGATTCTCGTTCGGGCGCTGCAGGCGAACGTGCAGTTCCTCGGGCGGCTTCTCTACAGCCAGCTCGGGGAGGGCCTTCCAACATGGATGGGCGTCTACACCCAGTCTCAGGGCCAGGTTTACCCGGTCGACGGGTTGTTCTACTATCTGGCCCCGATCTACCAGCGATCCGATTGGATGTGGTGGCTCGGTGGCACGGCCCAAGACCCGGCCCAAATTCTGCTTCGCGTCTCAGTTGACCTTTTCATCATGATCGTTGGCGGTGCCATCTTCGCCATCTTCTGGGTGGAGACCGCCGACATGGGCCCCGAATCGACGGCCCAGCAGATCCAGAACTCCGGGATGCAGATCCCCGGGTTCCGGCAGAACGTCGGTGTGATTGAGAAGGTTATGGAGCGGTACATTCCCCAAGTGACCGTCCTGGGAGGTGCCCTTGTTGGCCTCCTGGCGGTCATGGCGAATATGCTTGGCACGATTGGCCAGGTTTCCGGAACGGGGCTGCTCCTGACGATCTCCATCATCTACAAGCTCTACGAGGAGATCGCAGAGGAACAGATGATGGAGATGCATCCAATGATGCGCCAGATGTTCCAAGAATAAGAGCCAATCCATCTTTTTTAGTGGTTTCAGGGCTTTTATTAACATTTTAGGAAACTCCACGAAAGCTATTATTGCAGCCTATGCTTGTCCAAAGAGTACCGGTCTTGAACACATATGACAATTTGCTAAATTGATCATTCGCTGACGAACAGATGGCCCGAATTCAGCAGAAAGCGTGGCGAATAGGGGTTGCAAAATTCATTTCACTTGCTCACTGTTTTGGAACGTCATCGTCGTCTGATCAGACGCGACGGTTGTCTGAATCGTAATCCAGCCATCGTTGCTGTCGATCTTTTGACCGTCTTGAAGAGAGAGTTCTACTCGTGTGGTTGTGGTATGAGGAGCACCTGCACTAAGGGAACCCACGTCTTCCTTTCCCTCCCAGACGAGGTCGTCCGTCCCAGTATTGTTCTCCCGAGCGAAAGTCCGTGAATAGACGGTGACGCCGGTCGCTTCCTCGTGTTGGTTGTTCGTAACGGTTGCAGTTACGTCTCGGCAGGTCAGCCCACACTCCGCAACCTCGTCGATGGTAAATGAGAACGGTGTGACTTCAGTTTCGGTCAGGTCTGAGGACTCCTGCTCAGATTCTGTCTCCATTGGGAACTCCGAGCGGTCTTCCCCAGATTCTCCGCCACCAGGTGCTGGCCCGACCCCACTATAGAAGGCAACTCCTAGGCCCAGTGCAATGACCAAAACGATCAGGATTCCGGCGATCAGATAGTTCCGGCTCATTCGATTTCCTCGTTAGTCCTCTGTCTCCGTATCGTAGATGACTTCCACTTCATCTGCGACTGGCTGCAAGACCTACTGGCCGGTCTGTCCTGTTTGACTGGCGTGAAGTCACGATTACGAGCAGTGTCCCGATGAGGAACACGCTCGGGCCAACGAACAACGGGGCAACCATAGCGAGGATGGAAATCTTCTTTCGTCTGCCGTTTCAGTGCCGTTTTACGTTTCTGTTGCATTGGAAGCCCCGATGTCGACTTCTTCGACCTCGACGTCTTCCCCCACGACTCCGCTTTTTCCAATGACTGGGAGCAAGGTATCCGGATACCGCCCATGCCGAAAACGACATTAGATATCTCCACTATCCGTTAGCGAAAACGCGTCACGCGATGGAGGCGAGAACGCCGTGAAACGCGTTCGTGATTTCCTGTCCGAAGCCGATTAACATAGAAATCGGCCAACCTGTATTCGAGGTCTATGATGACGAGGTCGGGGATCAGCGCTGGCGACTTCGTCACAGTAATGGTACCACCCTCCCGACCGGTGCTCAAGGGTATTCGAACCGAAACGGGGTCTGGACCGGCATCCAGAGTGTGAAGCGGAATGCTTCAAATACTCTCAAAGTGATTTTCGTGTCAAATACATCGCCGGGGAAATCCAACTAAGATCTATTAACTACCGCATAGATGTATCTCCCTCTGCAAAATACATGGTCTATATCTTGCAGTCGGTTTCTGACAACCTCTGATTAGGTCTCACGGAGCGTGATGAATATAGAGCGCATATCGGTCATTTGGTTACCAAACCAAACTGACTCCCAGTCGATTTCTCTCGAACCGCTCAAAGAGTGCTGGCCGAAAAGGGGAACGAAGTCAGTCAGGTGGGGAGCGCGATGGTAATTCGATTTCCCGTCGGTTC